>DMDP01000111.1 GCA_003445475.1 Peptococcaceae bacterium
GCCCCCATGTAGAGCTGTCCTTCGCCGCCGATATTCCATAGCTGCATGCGGAAGGCCAGCACAATACCCAATCCCGTCAGGATCAGGGGGATGGCCTTCACAACGGTCTCCGACAGGCCGTAAGCGGTACCAAAGGCGCCGGAGAACATGGTCACATACACTTGCCAGGCGTCCCTGCCGGTTAACGTCAGGAAGAATGCGCCCACGGCCAAGGCCAGAAAAACGGACAGCACCGGCACCAGAACGGCCATAAGGGGTGAAGGTGAAAGGTTCTTTTCAAGCCGCAAAGCTACCGTCATACCGCCTCGGCTCCCTGCAGGCCGGCGCCCATCATCAGCAGTCCCACCTGTTGCGGGTCGGTGCCTTCGGCAGGCAAAATGGCTGCGAGGCGACCCTTGAAGAGGACGGCGATACGGTCACTAAGCTTGAAAATTTCATCCAGGTCTTCAGATATCAAGAGCACGGCCGCTCCGCGCGCGCGCTGCTTGACAAGCAGCTGGTGTACGATCCCGGTAGCGGCGATGTCCAACCCCCGTGCAGGGTAAACGGCGATGATCAGGCGGGGGGAAGCCGATATTTCCCTCGCCAGCAGCAGGCGCTGCAGGTTACCGCCGGAGAGGAGTCTTACAGGCGCATCCAGATCGCCCGTCAGCCGGACGTCAAACTGCTTCGTCAGCGCGGCTGCCCTGGCCGTTGCCGCCCGGCGATCGATGAACGGCCCCCGTGAGAAGCCACGCCGCCGGTAGTCTTTCAGAATCAAGTTGTCCAGCGCCCCAAGACCCGCCACCAGGCCCGAGCCCAGCCGGTCCTCGGGGATATGGGCCACACCCTTGTCGATAATCGTCCGTGGTCCCAGGTTGGTGCAGTCTTCACCACCGATGTAGATGCGCCCCCGGATTACCTTACGGAGCCCGGCGACCGCCTCGGCCAGTTCACGCTGCCCGTTGCCTGCAATACCGGCAACACCCAGGATTTCTCCCCTGTGCACCGCCAGCGACACACCGTCGAGACCCGGCCGGCCGAGGTCGTTCATCACATGCACATCGTGCAGTTCCAGGACCACCTCGCCCCGTATAGCCGGCATCCTGGTCACCTGGGGTGCAATATCGCGGCCGATCATCAGCCGGGCCAGTTCCCGTTCGTTGTACGTGCCCCGCTCCAGCGTGCCGATCGCCCGGCCACCCCGCAAGACCGTGACCCGGTCGGCCACCTGCATTACTTCTTGCAGTTTGTGGGTAATAAGGACAACAGCCTTGCCTTCTCCGGCCATCATCCGGAGATTGGCGAATAGGTCCTTTGTTTCCTGCGGTGTCAGGACGGCGGTTGGCTCATCCAGGATCAACACCCTGCATCCGCGGTACAGCATCTTAACGATCTCCACGCGCTGGCGTTCCCCCACCGATAGTTGCCAGATACGGGCGTGCGGGTCGATTTTCAGGCCGTACCTCTCACCGAGGGCAGCGATCTTGTTTTCCAACCTCCGCATACGGAGAAAAAAGGGCACCGCCGTATCGCCGAGGATAATATTCTCGGCTACGGTAAACGTTTCCACCAGGCGGAAATGCTGGTGGACCATCCCTATACCTGCTTGAATCGCATCCCGGGGTGAACGAAAGTTGACCTTCTTCCCGGCAATGAATATCCGGCCATCGTCGGGATGGTAGAGGCCGGCCAGAATGGACATAAGGGTGCTCTTCCCGGAACCGTTTTCGCCCAGAAGGGCGTGGATCTCTCCGGGACGTAGGTCGAGATTAACCTTGTAGTTGGCCGTAACACCGGGAAAGTGTTTGGTGATACCTTCCATCTTGACCAGATAGGTTTCCTCGGCCACTGCGGAAGCACTCCTTACAACGAAAGGGGCGCCGGCACCGGACCCGCCGCAGGCGCCCCTTTTTGTATGCATCAGCTTTTCGGGATGGTTCCTTCTACACCCTCGACGAACCAGGACATCTCCAGCATCTCTTTATCGGTCATTCGCCGGCCTTCCGGCACCACGACGGTCCCGTTCTGATCCTTGATCGGTCCCGTGAAGACATCCCATTCGCCCTTGAGAATCTTCTGTTTTTCTGCCTCCACAAGTTGCTTCGTTTCTTCAGGCACCATCGGGCCGAAGGGAGCAAGATCGACAATACCGTCGGACATTGGTCCCCAGTATTGCTCCGGCTTCCAGGTGCCATTTTTGACCGCTTCCACGGTACGTACGTAATACGGACCCCAGTTCCAGACTGCCGAGGTCATTACGGCCCTGGGTGCCAGCGCGCTCATATCGCTGTTATACCCGATGCTCAACTTGCCCCGCTCCTGTGCCGCCTGTTGCGGGCCGGGGGTATCCTGGTGCTGGGCGATGACGTCCGCACCGGCGTCAAGCAACGTGTTGGCCACTTCCTTTTCCCGCACCGGGTCAAACCAGGTGTTGGTCCAGATAACCTTCACCTTGGCCTGGGGATTAACCTTACGCACACCCAGGGTAAAAGCGTTGATTCCCCGGATGACCTCCGGTATGGGATGCGCGGCAACGTAACCGATTATATTGGTCTTGGTCGCCTTACCGGCTACCAGCCCGGACAAGTAACGCGCCTGGTACATGCGTCCGAAGTACGTACCAACATTTTCGTCCGTCTTGTAACCCGAACAGTGCAGGAAAACAACATCCGGGTACTTTTTGGCTACCCTGATGGTCGGGTCCATGTAGCCGAAACTGGTGGTGAAGATGATTTTGTTACCCTTGGCCGCCAGTTGTTCTATAACGCGCTCAGAATCGGCCTCCGGTACCGACTCAACGACTTCGGTCTCCACGTAGGGTAGCTTTTCCTCCAGATACTTCCGCCCCTGGTCGTGGGCGTAAGTCCATCCCGCGTCGCCCGGTGAACCGATGTAAACAAAAGCTACCTTGAGCTTCTCCTCGCCCTGGGGTGTTTCATCGCTCTTCCCCTGGCCACAGCCCGCCGTAAAAAGAGATACAATCGTAATCAAAACCAGGGCCAGGGCGATAGGCGGTCTTAATCTGCGCAATTACTTAACCTCCTTTAATTCCTGAAAATACTGCAACTGACAACGAAACCACGGCGCTCCGGCGGCATCCCTCCCCGTCAAAGGCTCGCTACACAAATATTTAGAGTTCCGTGCCCGGGGGTAAAATCCTCCCCCGTGGCGACAAAATCTGCACCGGCGACAACGTGAAGGGGTCATTTTCTGTGGGACCTGTCACAAGCCGTATGGTATAATGGTTTACGTATAAGGTAAGGGATCGCGTTTACCGAGCTTTTCCCGGAGGCGCTCGCTACGTGAAAAAACCACCCCGGAAGAAAAGGAAAAAACTCAAATGGACGCGCTTCGTTCTTCTGCTCGTGTTTATCCTGGTTCTGGGGGCGAGCGGGACGGCCTTCGGTATGGTGCTGGTTAGTCTGAAAGACCTTCCGGCCGTTAACCTGGATAACCTGGCCCCCAATGCCGCCACCCTCATTTACGATAAGGACGGCAACCTGGTAACGGAAGTAGGATTGGAAAACCGCGTCCCCGTGGACATCGAAGAAGTTCCCCCGCTGGTGAAAAAGGCCTTCCTGGCCGCCGAAGACAACAGGTTTTACCAGCACCACGGCGTGGATCTGCGGGCCATCGCCCGCGCCGCCTGGCACAATGTTACTTCCGGCACAACGCAGGGCGGCAGCACGATTACCCAACAACTCGTAAAGACCTGCTTCTTGACCCCCGAACAAACCTTTAAGCGCAAAATACAGGAGGCCTACCTGGCCATCCAGCTGGAAAGGCGCTACACAAAAGACGAGATTTTCGAGATGTATCTTAACTGGGTGTACTTCGGCGAAGGGGCTTACGGCATCCAGGCGGCGGCCCACACCTACTTCGGCAAGGATGTCCGGGAACTTGACCTCGCCGAGGCCGCCATGCTCGCAGGCGTACTTCGGGGACCGAGCCTCTATTCCCCTTACAGGAGGCCCGAAGCCGCCGTCCAGCGCCGCAATACGGTCCTGGACAGCATGGTCAGGTACGGCTACATCTCGCCGGACGAAGCGGCAGAGGCCAAACGCCAACCCATCGAGCTTAAAGCCAGTAGCATCGACGACAGACAATACCCTTATCCCTATTTCATAGACTACGTCACCGAGCAGCTGGTGGCCAGATACGGGGAAGCCAAGGTGTTCAGAGAAGGCTTGAAGGTGTACACCACACTCGACCCGAAAATCCAGGGCTACGCCGAGGCGGCCCTGGCAGACAAGAGCAATTTCCCGGCAACGACACGCGATAAGAACGGCATTCTCCAGCCGCAAGGCGCCGCCGTGGTCCTTGACCCGCACACGGGTTACATTAAGGCTATCGTCGGCGGCCGCGAGCACACGCAGGCGCGCCAGTTGAACCGTGCCACACATTCTCACAGGCAACCTGGTTCCGCCTTCAAACCGATCTTTGTCTACGCTCCGGCCGTCGACCGGCTGGGCATGGGACCGGCCTCGGTGATTGATGATATCCCCCTCAAATTTCCAAACTGGACGCCCACCAACTACGATGGGCGGTACCGCGGCCTCGTGACGATGCGCACCGCCATTACCTGGTCGATCAACATAGCGGCGATCCAGGTTTTGCAGAAAGTGACCCTGCCGGCGGCGGTGAACTTTGCGCGCCAGTTAGGTATAAGCACCCTCCATCCCGACAAGGAAGGACTGGCCGCGGCCCTGGGAGGGCTGTACGAAGGTGTTACGCCGCTGGAAATGGCGGGTGCCTATGGCGCTTTTGCCAACGGCGGCGTCTACGTGGAACCGACGGCCATCATCAGGGTAGAAGAACGCAACGGCACCGTGCTTGAGGAGTTTGTGCCGCGCAAAAAACGCGTCATGAAACCCACCACTGCCTGGTTAATCACCGACATGCTGCGGTCGGTGGTTCGG
>DMDP01000052.1 GCA_003445475.1 Peptococcaceae bacterium
TTTTTTTTCAAGCAGAGGACGGTATACGAGTTTACACGGTGATTGGAGTTCAGCTGTGTGCTCTACCGATTTTAACGACATCGGCCCGGCGGCGTCCCCCCGCCGCAGGTGCAAAGTCCTCTTTATCGAAGCCGACCAGGAGCGAAACGCCACGCGCCTCCCCCGGCTGGCCTGCCTGTACGAGGGGAGGCGGAGGGGCAAGCTGATCCATCCCTATTATTTCGCCGCCGAAGCGGACGTGGCGCCGGAAAAACTTTGGGAAGCGGTGCGGCGGTACACGCAACACCGTTACGAACCGTCCTGCCTGCAGCGCGTCTTCCTGTACGGTGACGGTGCGCCGTGGGTGCGCACGGGCACGGCCGTACTGCCCAAAAGCGTCTTTCTTTTGCACCCCTTTTACCTCCGCAAGTGGCTTACCCCTGCCCTGGTGCTCCGGGAAGACGAGTTCGGGCAGGCGGTCTGGGCGTCAATCGAGGCCGGGGACCAGTTGGGCGTGGAGCGGCTGCTGCGGGAGGCGGAAGCCGGGGCGCCGAACCCCGCTTTCCGCCGGGCGATCCGCGATTGCCGGCGGCTGGTGCGCAGGCACTGGGACGGAATCGCCGCCTACCTATTGTTCCCGGAGGCGCGGCAGGGTACGGGGGGCTAAAAAAATTTTGCCGGTGTATTGACATTAAAGAGGTAGTTTGTTATGCAGAAGGCAGAAGCGGTTTCGGCTTGGGGGTTGTCCAAAAAACGCAAACGTTCGCTTTCGGCTTGCGTGAAAATTAGCACAATCACATAGCTCGCAGAACCGGCGGGCGCGGGAAAGCCCCCGGCAGGCCGAATCGAACAACGATAGGCCGGTGAACCCCGAAGAGGGTTTGCCGGCCTTTCTGTTTATCCCGGACACGCGAGGGAGGTGGTATGCGTCGGCCAAGACGTTTAACCCGTCATCCACTAATCTCCGGGAGGTGCATATAATGAGTCTGCTAAGGAGCGTGGCAGCCAAAAGCAGGCACGCCTACGAGTGCCTGGTGGCGGCGCAGAAGGCGCACGCGAAGTGGGAGTACGAGGTCAGCTCCTTTATCCTGTCCAGGCGCTGGAAGCTCCTGCTGGCCTTGCTGGTGCCGGTTATTGTCTTTGTCGGTTTAGACCTGGCCTTCGCGGCCGATCTGCCGGCCTCTCTCGGCGGTAAGAAGGCCTATATGCCCAGTTTCGCGACTATGGATATGTTTCTGTTTTCCATACTGATCGGCCTGGCTGCCGGACTGATCACCGGGTGCATCGGCGCCGGCGGCGGCTTTATCCTGACGCCCGCCCTGATGAGCATCGGGGTCAAGGGCATTATGTCCGTCGGCACGGACCAGTTCCACATCTTTGCCAAGGCGATGATGGGCACCGCGGTGCACCGCAAGCTGGGGAACGTTTCCATTCCGCTGGCCGTTTGCTTCGTGGTCGGCTCCTTCTGTGGTGTCACCCTCGGCGGGATAGTCAACCGGGGCATTTACGAGAAGAGCCCGGCGCTGAGTGACGCGTTCATCAGCGCGGTCTACGTCTTCATGCTCGGGTTCCTCGGCGCTTACGCTCTGTACGACTACCTGCGGCTGCGCAGGGGCGAAAGCACGGGTGCACAGGTCCAGACCACCACGTCCGTGGCCCGCGCCCTGCAGGCGGCCAATATCCCGCCTAAAGTGCGCTTCGACGAGGACGTCGTGCCCGGGGGACGGAGCATCTCCATCTACCCGGTCATCGTCTGCGGCTTCATCGTCGGTTTTGTGGCGGCCATCATGGGCGTCGGCGGCGGCTTCCTGACCTTCCCGATGTTCGTATACGGCCTCGGCGTATCCACCTTCACGACGGTCGGCACGGACATCCTGCAGATCATCTTCACCGCCGGCTACGCTTCCATTTTCCAGTACGCCATTTACGGTTTCGTGTTTTACACCATCGCGATGGGCATGCTGGTCGGCTCCCTGGTAGGCATCCAGATCGGGGCGCTTACCACCAAGCTGGTCAAGGGATCCATGATCCGGGGCTTCTACGCGGTGGTTATCCTGGCGGGCTTTATGAACCGCGCGTTTGCCCTGCCCGGCAGGCTTGCTTCGGCAGGCTACGTCGAGATGAGCAAGAGCACATCGCAGGCGCTCGACCTGGCGGGCCTGGTGATCTTCTTCGTGCTCGTGGGCATTTTTGCCGTCTGGGTCCTGGTTTCGTTCTTCCGCGGCCTGGGGCAGATAAGAGCCGGCGCGATCGGCGAGTCCGCGGGCGTGGGGCACTAGCGGAAGGAGGTGCGGATAATGGCAGCCATCGTCGACAGGCGGCAGTTCACCCTCGGCGTGGTGGGATTAATCACCTTTCTGGTAGTCCTGGTCGTATTTCTTAGCCCTGTATTTGGCGGCAGGACCGGGATGCAGGCGGCGGACGACCTGTTCAACTCGCTGTCGAAGAAATCCTCGTACTACATTCCGGACGTGATGAAGTCCGCCAAAAACTTCGAGGGCAAGGAGCTGGATTTCAATGTCACGGCCGGCGACGCCGAAGAGGCGGATAAGACCAGGGTGCTCCTCGAGGCCGCGGGCGCGACCGTGACCCAGAACGGTGTGACCTTGGAGGTAAGCGGCGACCTGGGGGCGATTGCGGCGACCGCCTTGGCCGATGCGGACAGCCTCTTCCAGGTGCGCAAAGGCGAGGTTCAGGCCCGGTACGGTTTCCCGGCACGCGAGGCGGTATACTACTGGTATAACGTTTTCAAGGCCGTCGAAAAGAAGGCCCTGAAGGAAAACCTGGCCAAGGAGGCGCTTTTCGCGAAGAAGGTGCAGACCAAAGCCCTGGAACCGGCTTACAACTTCACCGGCATACCCCCGGCCAGCATCGGCGAGCGCATGGGGGTTACCGTGGGCCTGCTGGTCTTCTACATCGTGTACACCATCTGGTGGGGCGTCTCCGTGCTGCTGATCTTTGAGGGATTGGGCATCACCGCCTCGAAGCCGGCCGTAAAGAAAGAGGCCTGAGTTGCCACCTTCCTGGCCCAATCGGACAACGATAGGCCGGTACGCGAACCTGTGTACCGGCCTCTTGTTTTCTCTAAAACCCGGGATTCGCTTATTTTGGAGAAAAAAGGGGGTCCGACGGTGCCCGACGATCTTGCCCGCAAACTGTCCGTCGTGCTTGCCGCGGTGCGGGACGGACTTCCAACGGAAGAGATCTGCCGCCGGTACGGCATCGAGCGGCGGACCTATTTCCGCTGGCGGCGGGAACTCACCCGGGCGGGCCTTGCCTGGCTGCGCAAGCAGCTGGCGCCGCAGCCCGACGCGGACCCGGTGGTCGACGATCTTGAGCGGCAGAAAGCCGAACTGGAGGCGCGGGTCCTGGAACTTGAGCGGTCGAAAATCATCTGGGAACTGAGGTACAAGTTGCTCCGCTGGCGGTTGGAGAACGCCGGCGACGACCGCGTGGAGAAGATCCTTGCCGAGATCAACCGCCTGCTTCCGGAACGTACGGAAGAGGGCGCTTAGCCGTACCGGCGGCGCCGGCGTGCCTTCCATAACATGGAAGCAGGTTTGACAACATGTACGAGAGCATGATAATATAACAGACAACTTCCTTGGAGAGCGCTGAATTCCCGTTAGGGAAGCGGGGGACCCTTTCCGTTGGGGCTAATCTCGCCTGCGCGAGTAGGGCTATCTTTCGGCCCGCGCCCGTCAGCTAACCTCGTAAGCGTGGAAAGAGAGGGAAGTCGGTTGAGTCGTGCAGGAAGGCCGGGTTTCCTCGGCCTTATTAGTTTTTCGCGGGGGGGAATAGGCAGATTGCACCCGGTTAAAATCGAGGTCAAGCGCCTAGTCAAGGTGTTTGGGGACCACCCCACGAAAGCGCTTGCCCTTCTGGCCAAAGGCCTGGGCAAGGAGGAGATTCTCGCCCAGACCGGCCAGACCGTGGCCGTGGCCGACGTCAGTTTCGACATCCGCGAGGGCGAAATTTTCGTCCTGATGGGTCTTTCTGGGAGCGGCAAATCTACCATCCTGCGGTGTCTTAACCGGCTGATCAAGCCTACCAGCGGCAGCATCCTTGTCGACGGCGAGGATATAACCACCTTTAACGAACAGCAACTCCGGGAGATACGGCGCAAGAAACTGGGCATGGTTTTTCAGCAGTTTGCGCTTTTCCCGCACCGGACGGTGCTCGATAACGCGGCGTACGGCCTGGAGGTTCAGGGCGTGCCCCGGAAAGAAAGGGAAGAAAGGGCGAGGGTGGTCCTGGAAACCGTCGGCCTGCAGGGCTGGGAGCAGGCCTACCCGAATCAGTTGAGCGGGGGCATGCAGCAGCGCGTGGGGCTTGCCCGGGCTCTGGTTTGCGAGCCCGACGTCCTGCTTATGGACGAGGCCTTCAGCGGTTTGGACCCGCTCATCCGCCGCGAGATGCAGAACGAGTTGCTGGCCTTGCAGGACCGTGTCAACAAGACGATCGTGTTCGTTACGCACGATCTTGACGAAGCACTGAAACTGGGCGACCGCATCGCCCTCTTGAAGGACGGTGCCGTCCAGCAGGTCGGAACGCCCGAGGAGATTCTCATGCGCCCGGCAAACGAGTATGTGGCCAAATTTGTTGAAGACGTGGATGTGTCCAAAGTCTTGACGGCGGAAGGGGTCATGAAAAAGCCGCTGGTTGTCCTTTCGCAAAAGGACGGCCCGCACGTGGGGCTGCGGCTGATGCGGGAGAACGGCCTGTCTTCCTTGTTTGTCGTCGACCGTGGAGGCAAACTAGTGGGGCTGGTCACCGCCGATGCCGCTTTCGCGGCGGTGGAGCGCGGGCAGCAAGACCTGGGTGGCATTTTAATCCGCGACGTTCCCACGGCTCGGCCGGAGACACCTGTTTCCGAACTCATCCATGTCCTTGCGGATGCGAAATACCCGGTGGCCGTGACCGACCCTAACGGCCGGCTTGTCGGCGTGGTGGTGCGGGGCGCGGTGCTGGCCGGTCTCGCCAGAAGGGGCAAGGAGGTTGCGGTATGACCGGGTATATTCCGCTGGCCGATTGGGTGGACAGGGCCGTCGAATACATTACCGTCCACTGGGCAGGCTTTTTTGGCGTCCTGAAAGACATCATCTACTTTGTATGGAATAACATCGAACAGGTCATCGCCTTTATTCCCTGGTGGGTGCTTATTGTGTTGCTGGCGCTCGTCGGGTGGCGCACCGCCGGCCGCGGTGTGGCCCTCCTGACGGTTCTCGGCCTGTTCTTGATACAGGGTCTCGGCATGTGGGGCGGCATGGTGCGCACGCTGAGCCTGGTGGTAACCGCCATTATTATCTGCGTGCTGATGGGTATTCCACTCGGCATCTGGGCGGCCCGCTGGAACGCCGTGCACGCGGCCATCCGGCCGGTGCTGGACTTCATGCAGACCATGCCCAGTTTTGTCTACCTTATTCCGGCGCTCATGCTTTTCGGCCTGGGGCCGGTTCCCGCCCTGATTTCGATCGTGGTTTTCGCCATGCCGCCCCTGGTCCGGCTCACCGACCTGGGCATCCGCCAGGTGGCCCCCGAACTCGTCGAGGCGGCGCGCGCCTTCGGTTCGACACCGAATCAAATCCTGGTCAAGGTGCAACTGCCCCTGGCCCTCCCGACGATTATGGCCGGCATCAACCAGGCGATAATGCTGGCGCTGTCCATGTCGGTTATCGCTTCGATGATCGGGGCCGGCGGACTGGGCACCGAGGTTCTCTACGGCATTACCCGCGTGCAGGTCGGGCGGGGGTTCGTGGGCGGCATATCGATCGTCATCGTGGCCGTCATTCTCGACCGCCTGACCCAGGCGATCCGGCAGAAGAATGGAAAAGGGGTATAGCCTCGAGGAGTTACGGGGTTTTGAGGAGGTGATTGCCGCAAGCGCGTACGGTAGAAATTACAGATTTCATTTAAGGGAGGCGTAACGATGCGCAAGAAAGGAATGCTTGTACTGGTCGCCGTGCTTGTTCTCGGGTTGCTGGCCGCCGGTACAGGTTGCGGCGGGGGGGCCGCGGAGAAGGAAGTTACCATTGCCATGACCCCCTGGTCGACCACCATTCCCACGACGAACATCGCCAAGATCCTTCTGGAGGAAGAACTCGGGTACAAGGTCAACGTCCAGAATGCCGACGCCGGGGTTACGTACAGCGGCCTAGCTTCCGGCGACATCGACATATTCCTGGACTCCTGGCTTCCGCACATGCATGCGGATTACATGAAGAAGTACGGCAAGAATATTGAGGACATAGGCACCGTTTACACGGAAGGGGTTCTCGGCTGGGTGGCGCCCACCTACGTCGAACCGGACAGCATTGCCGAATTGAACGATTATAAGGACAAATTCGACAGCAACGGCAACGGCAAGGGCGAGATTATCGGCATCGAGCCGGGGGCCGGGATGATGCGGACATCGAAGAAGATCATTGATGCCTACGGGCTCGACTTTGAACTCGTAGAGAGCAGCGAATGGGCCATGATGGCCGAGGTCGACAAGGCCGTTAAAGAAAACCGGTGGATTGTGTTCCTCGGCTGGAGCCCGCACTGGATGTTCGCGAAGTACGATCTCAAGTACCTCGAGGACCCGAAGGGCTTCTGGGCGGGCGACGAGGTCCATGTGCTGGTGACCAAGGGCCTGGAAAAGAGGGCACCCGAAGTGGTTAGTTTCCTCAAGAAGTTTAAGGTAAGCATCGACGATATGAACAAGATGATCTACGACATCGAGGTTGAGAAGAAAGACCCGGTGGCCGTGGCCCGGGCCTGGATCGACGCCCACCCGGACGAAGTAAAAGCAATGCTCGGCGAGTAAGCCTGTTTAATGATCGAGGGCACCCGAAGAGGGGTGCCCTTTCAATTTTTCTTGCGGCGGCCGCACCGGTCGTGCCCAAGAAGTTTTGGATAGAGTATTGACAATAAAGGTGCAGTTTGCTAGGGTTAAATCGAAGAAAAACCCCCGGGCATGAGCGGCTTTGCGGGCCGTTTATTTCGGGGTGGACCTGTGAAAGGGACCACAGTCACATTCTGTAGTGATAATCGATATGCGATCTTTTCCGTAAAATAGCCGGGTTAAAGGCAATTTCGAAGGGGAAAACTTAAGGCCGAATCGAACAACGATAGGCCGGTAGTCCTTGCGACGGCAAAGGCTACCGGCTTTTTTGTTGGCGGCGGGCACCTGGCATAACTGCATAGGGTAGGCCGAATCGAACAACGATAGGCCGGCAGACCGGTTCACGGTTTGGCGGCCTTTCGTTTTCGGTGACGGACTTGTTAGAAATCCGGGACTGTTCAAAAACGAAGTTTTGCAACAGTCCCGCGACGGCGCATGCAAAGGGGGTGGTATACAGAGAGAGCCCGTCGGACCAGAGGGCGCTTTGCGGGTTTGCTACTTCACGGGGGGTGACTCAAAATGAGGTCGGTTTTCAACTGGCTGATGGCCGCGCAGCGGGCGCACGCCAGGTGGGAGTACGATGTCAGCAAGGTGATCCTGGCCAGGAGAAAAAAGCTGCTGCTGGCCTTGCTCCTGCCCGTGCTTTTCGCCATCGGCCTGGAATGCGCTTACGCCTTCGAAGTTCCGCACATTATCGGCGGCAAGCACGCCTATGCACCTTCCTTTGCTACCATGGAGATGTTCATCGCCTCGCTGGCGATAGGTCTCTGCGCCGGTATGATTACCGGCTGCATCGGGGCCGGCGGCGGCTTCATTCTGACGCCGGCGTTGATGAGCGTCGGGGTCAAGGGTATTATGTCCGTGGGCACCGACATGTTCCACATCTTTGCCAAGGCCATCATGGGCACCACGCTGCACCGGAAGATGGGCAACGTCTCGGTCGGGCTGGCGCTCGTCTTCGTTATCGGCTCCATTACGGGCGCCACCGTGGGCGGCATGATAAACCGGGGCTTCTATGAAAAGAACCCCGCGCTCAGCGACGCCTTCATCAGTTCGGTTTACGTAATCATCCTCGGGTTCCTTTCCTTTTACACGCTGTACGATTTCATGCGGGCGCGGCAGAACGCCGGCGCCGGCGCCACGGCCCAGGCCGGGGAGTTGACGAGACTCGCGCGGGCGGCGCAGTCGCTCAAGGCCCCGCCGATGATCGGCTTCGACCAGCACGTCGTGCCGGGCGGGCGGCGCATTTCGGTCTATCCGGTAATCGTTGCCGGCTTCTTCATCGGCTTCATCGCGTCCATCATGGGCGTTGGCGGCGGCTTCCTTTTCTTTCCCACGTTCGTGTACGGCCTGGGGGTCTCTACCCTGACGACCGTGGGCACCGACCTCTTCCAGATTACGATTACCGCCGGTTACACGTCCATCGTGCAGTACGCGCTTTACGGGTTCGTGTTCTACACCCTGGCGATGGGCCTGCTTCTCGGTTCGCTGGTCGGCATCCAGATCGGCGCCATCACCACGAAGCTGGTGCGGCCGATCGTGATCACGGGCTTTTACGGTCTGACCACCTTCGCCGGGTTTATGAACCGTGCCTTTGCCCTGCCGGGCTCGCTGTCGAAGGCGGGCTATGTCAGCCTGGCTTCCTCCACCGCCAAGACGCTGGATCTTGTCGGCTTGCTCGTATTCTTCGCGATCGTGGGTGCGTTCGGTCTGTGGGTCCTGATTTCGTTCATCCGGGGTGTCGGCCGCTACCGTGCCGGCGAAATACCGGTATCGGCCGGTGGACTTCATTGAGAGGGGGTGTAACCCGTGACGGCTGCAGGGGATAAGCGCTACCTTGTGCTCGGTATCATTGCCCTGGCGGTTTTCGCCGTGGTCCTGGTCGTCTTCTTTACCCCCGTGTTCGGAGGCAGAACGGGAATGCAGGCGGCCGACGACCTGTTCAACTCACTTTCCAAGGGGTCGTCGTACTACATCCCGGCGGTTGCCGAACAGGCGGGAGAGTTCAAGGGGACGGAAGTGGCCTGGAAGGTAGAGGTCGAGGATGAGGAACTGGGCGCGGCGGTGGCCAGGGTCTTTGCGGCGGCGGGCGCCGAGACCAAGGCCGGTGCCGGAGAAGTGGCCATAAAGGGCGACCTGGGCCTGCTGGCGGCGGCGGCCGCGGCCGACGCCGATGCCCTGTACAAGGGCGATCCCGCCATCGAGGGCAAATACGGGCTGGACGGCCGCAGGGCGATCTACTGCTGGTACGAGGGGTTCAAGGCGCTGGAAAAGAACGCCCAAGCCGAGAAAAAGATGAAAGTAGCCGGTTTTGCCAAGAAGGTGATGACCAAGGCTCTTGAACCGGCCTTCAACTTCGCCGGCATACCGGCTTCCAGCTTCAGCGAGCGCCTGGGTGTGGCCCTGTTCCTGCTCGTCTTCTACGTCGTCTACACCGTCTGGTACGGGTTCGGCGTGATGTTCGTTTTCGAGGGCCTCGGGATTTCGGCCAGCAAGTCCCACTGAGAGGGCGGCGGCGAACCCAGGTGCGTTTTCCGGGGCCGGTACACCGCGTGTGTGCCGGCCGATTTTTTGCGGGGCGAAGGTAAAGAATCGGGCCGCCGCGAAATAAGTATAAGGTCGACGTGACCTAATTGGGGGGAATACGGTGCTGCCGCTGACGGGCAGGAGCCTGAAATTTCAAGTGGTCGCCGTTGTCGCCGCGGGCCTGCTTGTGCCCGTGCTTGTTATGCTCTACGATATTATTTTCGCCTCGCACAGCGACGACGTGCTCCTGGGCAACATGGAAGAACGGCTCGGCGGGATGGCGTCCTACCTCGCCGGCGCCATCGAGGCGCGCGCGGGTGCGAACCCGGACCCGGCTGTGCTGGGGGAGGCCTTCGATGAGATTGCAGGGCGGATGGCGCGGAGCTATCCCGGTGTCCGGCTGGGCCTTTACCTTGTTGACGAGGACCGCATCCTGATCCAGGGCTTCCTGCACGAATACCGGCAGTTGTCGCCCGAGGAGGCCAGGCGCCGGGAAGCGCGGGTATACAGGGAGGCCGCCCAGGGAATCGAAGCGGTAAAGGCGACCGGCAAACCGGTGGCGCGGGTGGGTGAAACCTGGGACGATCGCTTTCTCGAACAACTGGTGCCGGTGTACGTTAACGATCAACTGGTGGCCGTGGCCTGGGCCGAGGAGCGGATGCACCCCATTTTCGCGCAGAGCACCCGCATGCGCCTCATGATCAGGTACGTAACCCTTTTTGCCTTCGGCGCGGGCGCCTTCGGCATGCTGACCATCATCCTGAACCTGACGCGGCGTGTGGGCCAGATCCAGCGCGGCCTGGCCAGGCTGGAGCAGGATCTCTCCCAGACCTTGCCGGAGATGCCCGGGG
>DMDP01000081.1 GCA_003445475.1 Peptococcaceae bacterium
CGGTATCACCATCACTTCCGCGGCCACCACGTGTTTCTGGCGCGACCACCGCATTAACATTATCGACACGCCTGGGCACGTGGATTTCACCGTCGAGGTAGAGCGTTCGCTGCGCGTGCTCGACGGCGCCGTGGCCATTTTTTGCTCTGTCGGCGGGGTTGAACCGCAGTCGGAGACCGTCTGGCGGCAGGCCGACAAGTACCATGTGCCCCGGATTGCGTATATCAACAAGATGGACCGCATCGGGGCCGACTTCTTCCGGAGCGTGGAGTCGCTCAGGGAGAAGCTGGGGGCGAACCCGGTGTGCATCCACCTGCCCATCGGTGAAGAAGACCGTTTCTGCGGCGTCGTCGACCTGATCCACAACCGCGCCGTCATCTGGGTGGACGATCTGGGCACCCGCATGAAGGAGTTGCCGGTGCCGGCCGAAATGCAGGAGCTGGCAGCCGTGTACCGGGAAAAACTCCTCGAGGCCGTGGCCGAGGCCGACGAAGAACTGATGCTTAAGTACCTGGAAGGCGAAGAGCTTACCGCGGAGGAGATAAAGCGGGGCTTGCGCAAGGGAACGCTGGCCACGAAGATAACCCCGGTGTTGTGCGGTTCCTCCTACAAGAACCGCGGGGTGCAACTGCTCCTGGATGCCATCGTGGACTTCCTGCCTTCACCGACGGATATCCCGGCGGTGCGCGGCATCGACCCGGCCACGGGCCGGGAAGACCGGCGCGTGGCGCGGGACGATGAGCCCTTTTCCGCACTGGCCTTCAAGATCATGGTCGACCCCTACGTGGGGAAACTCACCTTCTTCCGCGTCTATTCCGGCCGCCTGGCCAGCGGTTCCTATATTTATAACTCCACCAAGAACCGGCGCGAGCGGGTGGGCAGGCTCGTGCTCATGCACGCCAACCACCGGGAGGAGGTGGACGCCGTTTTCGCCGGTGACATTGCGGCGGCCATCGGGTTGAAATTCACCACCACCGGGGATACTCTCTGCGACGAAGAGCACCCGATCCTGCTGGAGTCCATGGATTTCCCGGAACCGGTGATCTCGGTGGCCATCGAGCCCAAGACCAAGGCCGACCAGGACAAAATGGGCATCGCCCTGCAGCGGCTGGCGGAAGAAGACCCCACCTTTCGGGTGCATTTCGACCAGGAAACCGGTCAGACCATCATCTCCGGCATGGGTGAGCTGCACCTGGAGATCATCATAGACCGGCTGCTGCGGGAATTCAAGGTGGGGGCCAACGTGGGCCGCCCGCAGGTGGCCTACAAAGAGACCCTGCGCAAGCCTGCGCGCGCCGAAGGGAAGTTTATTCGCCAGACGGGGGGCCGCGGCCAGTACGGGCACGTAGTGCTCGAGGTCGAACCCCGGGAGCGCGGTGCCGGGTTCGATTTTGTCAACAAGATTGTCGGCGGCGTGGTGCCCAAGGAGTATATTCCGGCGGTCGAAGCGGGTGTGCGCGAGGCGATGGAGAGCGGCGTCCTCTACGGCTACCCGGTGGTCGACGTGCGGGTGACGCTGGTGGACGGCTCGTATCACCCCGTGGACTCGTCGGAAATGGCCTTCAAGGTGGCCGGCTCACTGGCCTTCAAGAAGGCGGCGGGCCAAGCCGAACCGCAGTTGCTTGAACCGGTGATGCGTGTGGAGGTGGTCGTACCGGACGAATACATGGGTGACGTGATCGCCGACCTAAACGGCCGGCGCGGGCACATCGACGCCATGGAAATGCAGGGCAAGATGCGCGTGATAAGGAGCCGCGTACCGCTGGCCGAGATGTTCGGCTACGCCACCGAACTCAGGTCGCGGACGCAGGGACGGGGCACCTACACCATGCAGTTCGACCACTATGCCGAAGTGCCCCAGAGCATCGTCGAAAAGATAATCAAAACCCATTAAAAGAAACGACTAAGGAGGATGCTGAAGGATGGCGAAGGCCAAGTTTGTGCGGACGAAGCCCCACGTAAACATTGGGACTATTGGGCACGTAGACCACGGGAAGACGACCTTGACGGCGGCGATCACCCTGATCTTATCGAAATACGGGAAGGCGACGTACAAGAAGTACGACGAGATTGACAATGCGCCAGAGGAGAAGGCGCGGGGCATCACCATCAACACGGCGCACGTGGAGTACGAGACGGACAAGCGGCACTACGCGCATGTGGACTGTCCGGGGCACGCGGACTACATCAAGAACATGATCACCGGTGCGGCGCAGATGGACGGTGCCATCCTGGTGGTATCGGCGGCGGACGGTCCCATGCCCCAGACGCGGGAGCACATCCTTTTGGCGCGGCAGGTGGCCGTACCGTACATTGTGGTTTACCTGAACAAGGCCGACATGGTTGACGACCCGGAGCTTTTGGAACTTGTTGAGATGGAGGTAAGGGAACTGCTTTCCACGTACGAGTTTCCGGGTGACGAGGCGCCGGTGGTCACCGGTTCGGCGTTGAAGGCTTTGGAGTGCGGCTGCGGCAAGCGCGAGTGCGAGTGGTGCAAGTCGGTGTGGGAGCTTATGGACGCGGTTGACGAATACATTCCCACGCCCGAGCGGGACGTTGACAAACCGTTCTTGATGCCGATTGAGGACGTTTTCACCATCACCGGGCGCGGCACCGTGGTTACGGGGCGTGTGGAGCGCGGCAAGGTCAAGGTAGGGGACGAAGTAGAGATCGTGGGCTTTATGGACAAACCGCGCAAGACCGTGGTTACGGGCGTGGAGATGTTCCGCAAGATCCTGGACGAGGGTGTAGCCGGGGACAACATTGGGTGTTTGTTGCGGGGCATTGAGCGCAAGGAAGTGGAGCGCGGGCAGGTACTGGCGCAGCCGGGGAGTATTAAGCCGCACACCAAATTTTCGGCGGAGGTTTACGTCCTGACGAAGGAAGAGGGAGGGCGGCACACGCCGTTTTTCAACGGGTACCGGCCGCAGTTTTACTTTCGGACGACGGACGTGACGGGGGTCATCAAGCTACCGGAGGGTGTGGAGATGGTGATGCCTGGGGACAACGTCCGGATCGAGATTGAGCTGATTACGCCGATCGCGATTGAAGAGGGCCTGCGCTTCGCCATCCGGGAAGGCGGCCGCACGGTGGGGGCCGGCGTGGTCACCGGCATTACGGAATAGGTGAGGAGGGAGCCGATGCGCAGGCAAAAGATTCGCATCCGCCTGCGGGCCTTTGACCATAAAATGCTCGACCAATCGGCGCAGAAAATCGTGGAGACGGCAAAGCGAACCGGCGCTTCCGTGGCCGGTCCGATTCCCCTGCCGACGGAAAAGAACATCTATACTATCTTGCGCTCGCCGCACAAGGACAAGGACTCGCGCGAGCAGTTTGAGATCAGGACCCACAAGCGGCTGATTGACATCCTTGAACCCACGGCGAAGACGGTGGATGCGCTGATGCGGCTCGATCTGCCGGCCGGGGTGGAGATCGAAATCAAGCTGTAACCCGGGTGGCAGGAGGTGGAAGCTTTGGCTAAGGGAATTATCGGCAGAAAAGTCGGCATGAGCCAGCTCTTCACGCCGGAAGGACTCGCGGTGCCGGTCACATTGATCGAAGCCGGCCCCTGCAGGGTGGTCCAGGTGAAGACCGCGGCGCAGGACGGGTACGAGGCGGTGCAGCTCGGATTCGGCGAAATGAAGGAGTGGCGGGCCAACAGGCCCCTGCGGGGCCATTTCGCCCGCGCGGGGACAAAACCCTTGCGTTACCTCCGGGAGATAAGGGTTGACGATGCCGGCAAGTACCAGGTAGGACAGGAGATTAAGTGCGACGTCTTCCGGCCCGGCGAGCGGGTTGACGTGACCGGGATCACCAAGGGACGCGGGTTCGCCGGCGGCATCAAGCGGCACGGTTTCCACCGCGGGCCAATGGCCCACGGCTCCAAGTACCACCGCCGCCCCGGCGCGCTCGCGGCGAAGGCACCGGCGCGCGTTTTCAAAGGCCGGTTGCTGCCGGGCCACTACGGGGTGGAACGGGTTACGGTGCAGAACCTGGAAGTGGTGCACGTCGACCCGGAGAAGAACATCCTGGCGGTGAAGGGCGCGGTTCCCGGACCGCGCGGCGGCCTGGTCATCGTCAAGGAAGCCGTAAAGGCCAATTGAAAGGAGGGGCGGTCGTGCCAAAAGTAGCCGTTTACAACACGCAGGGCGAACAGGTGGGGGAGATCGACCTGAAAGACGAGATCTTCGGCGCCCCGGTTAACGAGGCGGTGCTGCACGAGGTAATGGTCATGTACCGGGCCAACCGGCGGCGCGGCACCCACGATACCAAGACCAGGGCCGAGGTTGCCGGCGGGGGGCCGGAACCGCGGGGGGCGAAAGGGCCCCCGCGCGGCCGGGGCCGGCGCAACCCGGCCCCCACCTGGCGCGGCGGGGGGCTTCCTTTT
>DMDP01000050.1 GCA_003445475.1 Peptococcaceae bacterium
AATGCTGGAGAGTACCCTCAACCACATTTTGCAGCTCGTATTTGAAGGTGTGCTGCGCAGGTAGCCTGGTCAAAAAGGGTGGCCACGCCCGGCAGAAGGAAAACGCGGGAGGCGCCTAGGCGATGGGAGTACAAAGGCAAGCTCGGATGACGTGGAAAGGTCTGCTGGCAACGGCTTTACTGGTAGCCCTGCTAGGGTCCGCCGCCGGGTGCGCGGTCGGGCGTAAGCCCGAGACAATCGTGGCGGGAACCGTCGAGGCCCGGCAGGTGGACGTCACCGCCAAAATACCCGGGCGGGTGGTCAGGCTACTGGTCAAAGAGGGCCAGGAGGTTGCACAGGGCCAGGTTTTGGCGGAGATAGACCGCCGGGAACTGGAGGCGAAAGAGAAGGAGGCGCTGGCGGCGGTGGAGGCGGCTAGGGCGGCCGTGGAAAAGGCACAGGCGGCCACGAAGGCTGCGGAGGCCACCCTGAACAAGGCGGAGGTGGCCCTGAACTTGAGCCGGGAAAGCACGACCGCTCTGGTAAGCAAGGCCGAAGCCGCTCTCAAGAAGGCCCAGGAGGACGCTGTGCTGGCGGAAAAGAGCTATGAGCGCGTGAAGGCTTTGCACGACGCGGGGGCTGCGACGCCCCAGCAACTCGATGAGGCGCAAAACAGGCTGGAGGCCGCGCGGGCCGGCCTGCGGGCGGCGGAGGCGGATCTGCGGTACGCCGTGGCGGCGGCGAAAGAGGTAGCGGTCCGTGAGGTCGAAGTGGCGGCTGCCCGCGCTCAACGGGCGGCGGCTCAGGCGGAGTTGCTGGCGGCCGAAGCGGCCCGCGACCGGGCCGTGGCCGTGCTGGAGAAGGTCCGCACGAATCTGGACGACACGATGATAAGGGCCCCGGCGGACGGCACGGTGAGCGTTATCAACGTGGAAGAAGGGGAAATGGTATCCGCCGGGCTGCCGCTTCTGACCATTACGGACTACGACGACAACTGGGTCAACGTAAAGGTCCCTGAGACTCTGCTTCCCCGGGTACGCCTCCACCAGAAAGTACGGGTCACCGCCACCAGCTTGCCTGACCGAAAGATCGTCGGCGTGGTGGAGTCCATCAGCAGAAAGCCCGAGTTCGCGACTTTCCGCGCCACCAACGATCGCGGTGAAAAGGATATCGTGAGTTACCGGGTAAAGGTGCGCCTTAACCACCCGGAACTGTGGCCCGGCCAAAGTGTGGAGGTGCACTTCGAGAACAAGGAGGTCTAGGGCGTGCTGCGCCGGACTTATTTTGTAGCCAGGCGGGAATGGCGTTACATAATGGGGAACCGGCGCCTCAAGCTCATCGTGATGGCGCTGCCCTTGCTCTATATCGCCCTGTTCGGCATGCTTTACTCGCGTCACGTGGTCAGGGAAATACCGACCGTGATACTGGACGAAAGCAACACTGCGCTCAGCCGCGAGATAGTCACCGCCTTCCGCGACGCCGAGAAGTTCCGCGTCGTGGGATACGCGGCCAGCGAGGCAGAGGTGCGGCAACTGCTCGACACGCGAAGGGTAACCTGCGCGGTGGTGATCCCCCCAGACCTCGACCGCCGGTTGCGGTACGCCGGGGACGCCCGCATCATGGTGATTGTGAACGGCAGCAACATGCTGCACAGCAACGCCGTGGTGACCGCGGCCACGGAGATTGTCGGCACCCTGTCGACGGGGCTCAGCATCCATGCGCTGGAGGCCAGGGGGTTCCTGCCGGCGGCGGCGGAAAAAACGGCGCTGCCGCTTGGTCTGGGACTGCGGGTTTGGTACAATCCCACGTTCAACTACAGCAATTTTCTTGTCCCCGGCTTGGCAGCAACGGTGGCGCAGCAACTCACGCTTCTGTACGTGGCGGTGGCGGTGGTGAGGGAAAAGGAGCACGGCACTCTGGACGAACTGAGGCGAAGCAGGGTTCCCGCCGCCGCCGTGATCCTGGGGAAGATGGCCGCCTACCTTCCCGTGAACCTCCTCGCTTTTCTGGGCACGGTTCTGGTCCTGGTCATCTTTTTTGCCTTGCCCTTCCGCGGGAGCCTTGTGGCCTTGCTTCTCCTGGCGGCGATGTTTTTCCTGTGTATCCACGCCCTGGGCATTTTCCTTTCCACCGTGTGCCGGAACGAGCTGGAAGCAACGCAGCTTGCCATGCTGGTGGCCGTGCCTTCATTTCTCTTTTCCGGCTACACCTGGCCCCTGCACGCCATGCCGCTTCCGGCGCGCGTTATCGCGCACCTTTTGCCACTTACGTACTTTGCCACCGACGTGCGGGACATAGCCGTGGTGGGCATCGGGGTGCGGGAGGTGCTACCCAACCTCCTGGTTCTGGCCGGGGCGGCGGCGGTGCTGGTACCGGCGAGCATCTACTGCTTTGCCCGCCGGTACGGGTGCGTCGAACCTTGACTTTATTCCGCCACCGGGCTATACTGGCAATAGTTAAACTGGTTAACTAATTTGGTAGAGAGGGGCAGGTCTACCAATGGGCAAGAGGTACACTCGCAAGCTGGTTTCGGTGGCAGCAGCCGTCGTGCTGTTCCTTGGGGTGCTTGCGCCTGCGGCGTGGGCGAAGGAGCCGGCCACGCCGGAGCTGTCGCTGGAGCGGGCCATCGAGCTCGCGCTGGCGCACAGCGAAAGCGTGAAGAGAGCGGAGAAGGAGATCGACCGTACGGAGGAATGGCGCGAATACCGGGCGGAAGAGCTGGACTACATACCCATCGGGGCGCCGGGTAGCGCCGCCGTGGAGGTGCCCTGGTCGCAGCTCCTCCTGGCGGACCTCGAATGGCGCATGAGCAAGAAGTCCTTGGCCGCCGAGAAAGATAAGGTGGCGCTGGACACGTGCAAGAAGTACTGGGACGTGCTGCAGGCCCAGGAGAAGGTTAAGGCGGCGGAGGCGGCCCTGGCCAGCGCCCGGCAGCAGTTGCAGAACGCGCGGGCCGGTTACCGGGCCGGAACGCTGCCCCTGGCGGCGCTCATCGGGGCCGAGGCGCAGTACCGCGGTGCGGAGGCCGCGCTTGCGAGCGCGCGGAACGATCTGGACAAGGCGTACACCGCCCTGAACCAGGCCGTCGGCCTCTGGCCCGAGGACCGGCCGGTTCTAACCGACACCGTGGCCTTTGCGCCGCTTGAAGTGGCCAACCTCGACTACGAGGTGGCGAAGGTCCTGGAGAGCGCGCCTTCCGTCTGGCTGGCGCAGGAACGGGTCACGTTGCAGAAGTATTTAGAGGACCTCATGTTTTATACGGGCGAGTACCGTCCTTACCAGGCGCGCAAGATCGAGGTGGAGCAGGCGGAGCTGGACGC
>DMDP01000065.1 GCA_003445475.1 Peptococcaceae bacterium
AGCGGCGCGGGCGCCGCTCGCAATGGTTTCTTTGTGTTCGAAACCCGGTTCCCGCAGGTGCACGTGCATGTCTATCAGGCCGGGCGCAACAATCAGGCCGCGGGCATCAAGAACCTCCCAGCCAGCCTGGGGGTCGATGCTCTGTTCTACGGCGGCGATCCTTGTCCCATCTATGACTACGTCGGCTGCCGTGACCGAATGCCGTACCGGGTCGACTACCCATCCACCCTTAATGATGATCACGCTTGACCTCTCCTCCTGCGAGCAGGTAAAGAACGGCCATCCGCACAGCCACGCCGTTGGTTACCTGGGTGGTAATGACGGCCCGGGGGCTGTCACAAACCTCGTCCCATATTTCCACACCCCGGTTCATTGGTCCCGGGTGCATCACGATAGCATCCGGCTTGGCCAGGTCCAGTATCTCCGCCGTTACGGCATAAAGGCGCGTATACTCCCGTAAACTGGGGAAAAAGGCCTGGCGCTGGCGTTCACGCTGTATTCGCAGTACGTAAATGACGTCGCTGCCGCGTACGGCCTCACGGAGGTCGTGGAATACCTCTACCCCTACCTGTTCCAGGCCGGGCGGGATGAGGGTGGCGGGCCCCACCACGCGCACCCGGGCGCCAAGCCTGGTCAATCCCCAGATATTGGAACGAGCCACCCTGCTGTGCAGGATGTCGCCGACGATCACAACCGTGAGACCGGCAATACGCCCCTTTATTTCCCGGATGGTAAAGAGGTCCAGCAATGCCTGTGTCGGGTGCTCGTGTGTGCCGTCGCCCGCGTTGACAATAGAACACCCCTCTACGCGGGCGGCCAGGTGGGCGGCGCCCGGCGAGGGGTGACGGAGGACGACGATATCGGCTCCCAGAGCCTTTACGGTCCGGATCGTATCCAGCAGGCTTTCGCCTTTGGTGACACTTGAAGTGGCCGCTGCCATTCCCACGGTATCGGCGCTCAGGTATTTCGCCGCGAGTTCGAACGACATTCTGGTGCGCGTACTCGGTTCGTAAAAAAGGGTGGCCACGGTTTTTCCTCTCAGGGCCGGGACTTTCTTGATTTCGCGGCCGAGAATCTCTTTCATGGGACCGGCCGTGCTCAGAATAAGCTCGATTGTCTCCGGCGCCAACTCCCGCAGCCCGAGCAAGTGACGCACGCCGTATCACCTCATGGCCAAGCGCTTACGCACCAACTCTCTCCTCGATGACTACGCTGTCTTTGCCGTCTACTTCCTGCAGGTAGACGGCAATTATTTCTTTGCGCGACGTCGGTATGTTTTTGCCGACATAATCCGCGCGGATGGGCAGTTCGCGGTGTCCCCGGTCTACGAGGACCGCCAACTGGATGGATTGCGGGCGCCCCAAATCCATAATCGCGTCCATAGCGGCGCGGACGGTTCGGCCTGTGAAAATAACGTCGTCAACAAGGACGATCTTCTTGTCCGTCACCGGGAAGTTAATCTCGGTGCGGTAGACACGTGGATGGTAACCAAGCTGGGTGAGGTCGTCCCGGTAAAGGGTGATATCCAGGTAACCTACGGCAATTTTGTTGCCCTCAATCTCCTGGATTTTCCGCGCCAGACGGTCCGCCAGGGGCGCGCCGCGGCGCAGGACGCCCACCAGTGCCAGTTGTTCTGTTCCCTTGTTGCGTTCGACGATTTCGTGCGCCATCCTGGTGAGCACCCGCCGCATGCCTTCGCCGTCCATTATTATAGCTTTCACCCGTAACGACACCAGGGTTCACTCCCATAAAAAAGCCCGTCTGCCACCTTCTGCCGAGACGGGCGTTGCAGCTTATATCGTATAGGTGCCTTACCAGCCTCGCCGGGCCGATTTAAAGGCGGCTACTATCGACATAAGTCTAAACGACGGGGGAGCCTGTGTCAAGTCGCAGCACGTACGTACGAGACGGTTGAAAAACTTCGCCTGGCTCTGTCAGGCTCGCCGTCCGGTGCGCGCGTACCCCTAAGTAGGCCCCGCGCCGTCCGGCCTCGCCTTCCGCGCCATGATCGTATTTGAACAGTCCCGGGTTTTTCAACAGGTCCCGCACCGCAGAATTGCCGCGCCGGTACCGGACCACGCTCGCGGTCACAAGAGGTCTCTGATAAAGGGCGGTAGGGCGAAGGCTGCCCGGTGCACTTCGGGTGTGTAATAAATGGTTCCGGCCGGCGGCGCAGAGCGGATCTGCACCGGATCGAGCCCTGCCTTGCTCCCGATGGTGAACGTCCAGAACCAGGCCGAGTAGACGGGGACCGCGCTTATAAAAAGTCTGGTGAGCGGAAAAATGCCGGCGACTGCCCGGTAGGCGTCCTGCATGGCCTGGGGTCGAAAAAACGGCTCCTCCGTCTGGCAAGCGAGGTAGCCGCTTGCGTTGAGCACCCGGTGGCACTCCCGGTAAAACGCACTGGAGAACAAGCCCGTAGAAGACCCGCCGGGATCTGTGGAATCTACCAGGATAAGGTCAAACGATTCAGGGGCCGACCGGGCCACGTACGCGATGCCGTCCTCGAAAACGAGATGCACCCGCTCGTCATCAAGGCCGCAACTCAGAGCGGGCAAATACTTCCGGCAGGCTTCCACCACTGCCGGATCAATTTCCACCATGGTCACGTGTTCGACGCTGGGGTGTTTCAACACCTCCCGTACCAGACCCCCATCGCCTCCACCTATAATCAGCACCCGTTGCGGGGACGGGTGGGCGCATAGCGGCACATGCGCCAGCATCTCGTGGTAAAACTTTTCGTCCCGCTCCGTCGTCTGCAGCGCGCCGTCAAGAACCAGGGCCCGCCCGAAATCTTCCGTCTCGACAATGGCAAGTTCCTGAAAGCGGGTCCTCTCCTGATAGAGAACGCTCTTGATCCGCACCCCCATAAACGTGCCCGGCGCGTGCTGCTCGTAAAACCAGAAACTTATGTCCCCCACCCCGCTCGTCGTTTATTGCGCTCCGGTTGAGATCCTTGCAGTGCATTATAAAGCCTTCGCTATATGTTTTTCAACCCGTAGAAGATCAGACACACACCGCACACGATGAGAAGCATGTTCGGTAGGGAAATTTTACCTGCGAGGCCGGCAAGACCAAGCGCGGTGGCGATCAGCATTACTACCGGACCGATGCAGGCGAGCAGGGAGTTAATGCGAAAGGCGGCTTCCACCCGACCAAAGTAGAGCATTAAGACGGCCGCGCTGAACTCGATACTGGCCGAAAGAAAACGGGTCAACGCCATCCCAAAGA
>DMDP01000151.1 GCA_003445475.1 Peptococcaceae bacterium
CCCCCTTTCCCCCCACCCGCCCCTCTCCCGCCCCCCCCGCCCCCCCGGGGGGAAGGGGGTGGTGGGCCACAAGGGGGCGGGGCCCGCCCCCCCCCCCCCCCCCGGGGGGGGGGCGGTGGGTAAGGGCCCCCCCCCCCCCGCCGGTGACGGTGGGGCGCACGTACCCGTACCTGGCGGCGGCTTCGGCCAGCGACTGGAGGGCGTCCAGCTCGGCCACCGCCCGCGCCGTGCGCTGAAGGCGTTCCAGCTGTTCGACAACCTTTTGCCGGAGGTCGAGAAACAACTCGTATTCCAGGGCGGCGAGCCTTTCTTCGGCGGCCAGGATCTTGTCTTCGTACTGTTTCAGCGCCTCTGTTGTAAACCGCTCGGCGTTGGCCAGCGTCTGCCGCCGCTTGTAGTCGGGCGGCACCAGGTGGAGGTTCGGCTTGGTGACCTCGATGTAATAGCCGAAGACCCGGTTGTAGCCGACCTTCAGCGAGCGGATGCCCGTCCGTTCACGCTCCTGCGCTTCGAAAGTACAGAGCCAATCACGCCCGTCGCTCCCGACGGCGCGCAGGCGATCCACCTCGGGGTGGAAACCATCCCTGATCAGCCCGCCGTCCCGGACGCCCATTGGTGGATCGTCCACCAGCGCCCGTTCCAGGAGGTCCGCGATATCTTCGAGCGGATCCAGCCGCCCGCGCAGGTCGACAAGCAGCTCGTCTTTGAAATCGGACAACATTTCCCGTACCGCCGGGACGGCACGCAAAGATACCTTTAAGGCCACCATGTCGCGCGCGGTGGCCGTACCGTAAGCTATGCGCGCCGCAAGGCGCTCAAGGTCCTGAATACACCCGATTTTCTTACGAAGTTGGGCACGAACCAGGGTGCCGTCTGCCAGTGCCTGTACCGCGTCGTGTCGCGCCCCGATTTCGGCCGGGGACGCAAGCGGCATCTCCAGCCACCGCGCAAGGCAGCGCCCACCCATCGGGGTAACCGTGTGATCCAGCACCCAGAGAAGGGTGCCCCACTTGCCGCCATCGAGCAGAGACCGTGTTATTTCCAGGTTCCGCCGGGTTGCGGCGTCCACAAGTAAAAAACGCCCCGCCGGAAGGTAAGCAACGGTTCTGATATGGGCCAGTTCCCTTTTCTGCGTCCGGGTCAGGTACGAGAGCGCCGCACCGGCGGCGAGTACTGCCTGTCGGCGCCGCCACCAGGGCGTTGTCTGTACCCCGTCTCCAAACTGGGCCTGTATCGCCCGCCGCGCCGTCTCTTCGGTCAAGTTTTCCGCCTCGATCCTGGTCACCAGAACCGCCCGCTCGCGCCGGACGAGTTCCAAAAGGGCCTCGGGAGCATTATCGGGCACCAAAACCTCGGCGGGAAGGGCACAGGCCAGTTCATCACGCAGCGTCTCCAGCGCCCGTTCGCCGCTCGCCTCACCCACCGCCATCTCGCCCGTGCTCACATCCACCAGGCAGAACCCGTAGCCTTCGTCCACCGGCACCACGGCGGCCAGGTAGTTATTTCTTTTCGCGTCCAGATACTGCCCGTCGACCACAGTGCCCGGCGTGATCACCCGCGTGACCTCGCGCCGCACCAGCCCGCGTGCCTGCTTTGGGTCCTCGACCTGCTCGCAGATGGCCACACGGTACCCCTTTTCAATCAGCCGCGCGATGTATCCGTCGGCGGCGTGGCACGGCACACCGCACATCGGGACGCGCCCCGCCTCGCCCGCGTCCCGCCCCGTCAGGGCGATCTCAAGGACGCGTGCGGCCACAACCGCGTCTTCAAAGAACAGCTCGTAGAAATCACCCAGGTGGAAAAACAGGAGGGCATCGGGGTACTGTTGCTTTATTTCTTTGTACTGTTGCATCATCGGCGTCAGTTGCATTGGTGCCACCAGCCCAACCGCATTTTGCCAACATTATAGCAGACAACACGTCCTGCCCTCAAACACGCCACCGGGATAGGCGGCATCAGAATGAGCTTCGCGTCCGAAACCGGCGGCAGCCCCTGCCGCTCAGGGAAGCGAAAGGTTGTACCCGAACCGCCGGGATAATTTCCGGAGCACCTTCACCAGGCCAAGGCGATAGGCTTGCGGGTCCGCCAGGTACCGCTCCAGGCGTCTGAACGCCTGGGAAAAGTGGCGACGGTAGACGGGCCGCAGGCGGCGCGCCACGGAGGGGTAGGGGTTCAGGGGATCGACGTGCACCTCCGGTATCCCCACGCGCCTGAGTTCCAGGAGCAGAGCGCCCAGAGCCTCTTCGGTGTCTCCTATTCCCGGCAACAGGGGAGCGACGAAGACCCAGACGTCGAGGCCCGCCTCCTTGAGCCGCCTTGCAGCCATAAGGCGGGCGCCCGGAGAAGCGGCTCCGGGCTCCAGGATGCGTGCCGCCCTTTCGCTGAGCGTGGTTATGGTAAAACCGACGCTGCATTTTTCCAGGCGCAAAAGGAGGGGAAGGTCGCGGACCACCAGGTCCGACTTGGTAAGGATATCCACCTCCAGCCCCGGGTGGTCCCTCATAACCTCCAGGCAGGACCGGGTAACGCCGGCCTGCGCTTCCACCGGCTGGTAAGCGTCGGTGACCGTTCCCAGGATAACTTTGCCGACCGGGGGCTTGCGGCAGGCGAGCTGCCGCCGCAACACTTCGACCAGGTTAACCTTAACGTCCACAAAGGAACCCCAGGGCTCCTGCCGCGTGGCAAAGCGGGCCATGCAGGCGGCATAGCAGTAGAGACATCCGTGGCCGCAACCGGCGTAGGGGTTAAGGCAGTAACGGTACCCCGGAATGCCCGTCCTGTTTAAAGCGGATTTGCAGGTGACCTTACCAACCCGTACTGCCGCCATAACCTGTCGGCGATGACCGCCAGCCATCTTGTTTTCCGGCATAACGGCCGAGCGGTAACGACAGCGTCTCCGGCGGCTTCCCCGCCGGCCTGCGAGCAACCCGGCCAGGCAAGCGCCACAAGCGCTCACGCGCCGCGGGAAGGCCCGGCTGCTTGCGGGCGCGTGGAGTTACACCGTCTCAGCCCGTGTCAACCCGGTTCGCGTCATCCCGGATGTAGGCGGCCAGGCACTCAACCAGGGCGCGGAACTGCTCCGGGTGCTTCTCCGGGTCGCGCCACCTTTTGTTGATTTCCAGCTGCAACGCCGGCACCCCGAGGTTGCGGCTCACCAGACGCGTTACCGTGGGCTGGCCGCAGCCGCTGAAGGTATGATCCACATAGACCTCGTTGATGCCGTGCCGTTTGCAGCATTCCACAAGACGCGCCGCCAGTTCCGGCCGGCCGAGTAACGCCTTCCCGTGGCAGGTGCCGATGTCGATGTCATAGGTCCGCCAGATCGCCGAGCCGTGCAGGTCGAGAACCAGTTCGATCCCGTTGCGGGCAACGAGGTCGCGCAGGCCGGCCTTGTAGGCGCAGTCGTCATAAAAATTGGGGTCCAGATCGCAAGAAGCCAGGTAGATGGCGTGGCAGCCGGTGAGCGCGTGCAGCAGGCGGGCCAGCGTGCCCGTGTACTCATCTTCCTCTTTCGGTTCCACCACGCCCGCACGCAAATGTTTTACCGCGTGCGGCGCCGAAACCAGAACCGGTACCTTACCTTGCAGGACGGTATACACCGTCTCCCGGCCCTGGGCACCCCGGTACCCGTTGACGGCAAAAAACTCACACTCCGTGGCGATGGCGTCCTGGATAGTCCACTGCGCAACCGGCAAAGGCGCTCCCCTCCATCCAGTAAGAGTCCCGGGCGGAACCCCCCACCCATCATGAGCCGACGCAGAAACCGGTTTCTCTTTCTAAGATTAACATAGCAGACAGTTGCCCGAAAAGAGGCGGCCCGTCTCATCCGCCTTTCTTTATTACGACCGGATCGCCCGGGGCAACCTTCTTCAATACCGTCGGGGCTTGAGACACCCGGCCGCCGACGTTC
>DMDP01000051.1 GCA_003445475.1 Peptococcaceae bacterium
GTGGGGGCGCTCAGCAACGTTTATTTTTACCGGACCGTCGGCAAGGTTTCCCTTCTGGCCGCCGTGAACCCGGCTACCGGGCAGGCGAATATTGACGCCATTATGCCTCTTTACATTAACGCCGCCCTGCCTGCCTGGTTCGGGTACATCTTTATGCTGACGCTGCTGGCGGCCGCCATGTCCACGCTGAGCGGGCAGTTCCACACGATCGGCACGGCGATAAGCCACGACCTCTACCAGGGGGCCGGCATAAGGGTTAACCGCCTGGGCATCCTTGTAGCTCTTATCGTAACGGTCGTTTTATGCTTCCGCCTGCCGGTCAGCATTGTGGCCGTGGCGACGGCTACCTTTTTTGCCATTTGCGCCGCCGTTTTCCTGCCCACGTATACGGCGGCCCTTTTCTGGCCGCGGGCTACCAAGCCCGGGGCGATAGCCAGCATGATCACCGGTCTTTTAACGAGTCTCTTTGTAATGACCTTTTTCCACGCCAAGGAGGCCACCGCCTTCGGCGTCAGTCAGGCGCTTTTCGGCAGGCCGACGCTGGCCAACTTCCCGTGGACGGTTGTCGACCCGATCCTTTTCAGCCTTCCGGCGTCAACGCTGGTGCTGGTGGTGGTAAGCCTGCTCACCCAGCCTGCGGGGGCGGCGGTTACCTTGCCACGCGTATCCTACCCGGATCTCCGGCGGTAACTTCGCCGATCTGCACGCCGCCGACACCGGAGGCGGCAAGGTCCTCCAGCAGTGAGGCGGCCCGGTCCTTGGGGACGGCAATCAGCAGGCCGCCCGATGTCTGCGGGTCGAACAAGACATCCTGAAGCGCCAGAGGCACGTCCGGGTCAAAGCGCACCCTGTCGCAGAGGTAGCTGCGGTTGGCGTGGGCGCCCGCGGGGATGAGACCCTGGGCGGCAAGGTCCTCTACACCGGGCAAAAGGGGTACGGCGGACGCAAAGAGAAGAAGGCCGACGCCGCTGGCCGCGGCCATCTCGTGGGCGTGTCCCAGGAGGCCGAAACCGGTGATGTCCGTGCAGGCGTGCGCCCCGGCCCGGCGCATGGCCTCGGAGGCCGCGGCGTTGAGGGTGGCCATGGTACGGGCAGCGGCCTGCAAAGCCTCCGGAGGGGCCAGCTCGGCCTTGGCGGCGGTGGCGATGATCCCGGTGCCGAGGGGTTTGGTGAGCACGAGGGCATCTCCCGGGCGCGCGGTGCGGTTGGTGATCACCTGGTTCGGGGCGACAACGCCGGTCACGGCCAGACCGTATTTCGGTTCGCGATCTTCCACGCTATGGCCGCCGAGAACAACGGCACCGGCTTCGGCGACTTTATCGGCGCCGCCGTGCAGGATTTGCCGCAAGGTTTCCAGGTCTCCGTCTTTGGCCGGGTAGCAGACGATGTTCATGGCCGTAAGCGGTTTGCCGCCCATCGCGTAGATATCGCTCAGGGCGTTGGCCGCGGCAATGCTACCAAAAAGGTAAGGGTCGTCCACGATCGGCGTGAAGAAATCGACCGTCTGGATGAGGGCGGTACTTTCGTTCAGCCGGTAGACACCTGCGTCGTCGGAGGTTTCAAAACCCACAATCACGTTTTCGTCAGTAACCAGGGGCAGCTGGCGCAGGACCTGCGCCAGGGTCGCAGGACCGATCTTGGCTGCTCACCCGGTGCTGCTGGTCAGAGCGGTAAGGCGTACGACCGACATGCATTAACCCCCTCCGTTCTTGCGATTGTTGCTATTTTATCATGATGTTGCCTTTAGGTTCTAGGTGTTATAACCGAAAAGCATAGATGTCACCGGCCGCACCACTTAATGGTGACGGCAGAAGAGGTCTATACAAGCAGGAACCTTTTCCCGCGGGCTAACCTTCTTTTAAATGGTTGACAAGCCCTGCGCGTCTTTATATTATTTAATTAACATTTGAAACATTTGTGCAGTTTGAAACAAGCTCGCAAAAATCGCTGCAGCCGTAGAAATGGCGCCCTTCTTTTATCTTCTCGTCTGGTCACGGTAAGAGCCTGAACTATTTTTTCCGGAGGGAGGTGCAGCCAAGCTAGTCTTACGGCGTTTTTTAGGGTTCAAACTTCATAAAAAGGAGGTACTAATATGGCTTTTGAGCCAAGACAACCACAGAAAAAACTCGACTATCAAGAGCTGCGCATTTACACCGACGAAGAACTGCACAACTATACCGAAGAAGAGTTAAAGAACTTCAAGATAAAGCATGACATTCCGATGTTGGAAGAATTGGAGAAGGGGCCGTGGCCCAGCTTTGTAGCCGATGCAAAACGTGAAGCCCTCCACAGAAGGAAACTGGCCGACGACCGGCTGTTGCTCGACAAGTACGTGGTGGAGGACCTGCTCGGCCAGGTCGAATTGTCCTTTGTACACGGTGAGACCCACTGGAAACACGGCGGTATCGTCGGCGTTATGGGTTATGGCGGCGGCGTCATCGGCAGATACTCCGACGTACCGGAACAATTCCCCGGCATCGCTCATTTCCACACCATCCGTGTTAATCAGGTAGCCAGCAAGTTTTATGATACACACTATTTACGTGCCCTTTGTGACCTCTGGGAGTTCCGTGGCAGCGGCCTGCTGAACATGCACGGCTCCACCGGTGACATCATCTTCCTCGGTACGGTAACCGAACAGCTGGAGCCGATTTTCCAAGAGATGGCTCATCATTTACAGACGGACCTCGGCGGTTCGGGCTCGAACCTGCGTACGCCGTCCTGCTGCATCGGCAAGGCACGTTGCGAGTGGGCCTGCTATGACACCCAGGCCATGTGCTACGAACTGACGATGCACTACCAGGACGAGTTGCACCGTCCGGCCTTCCCCTATAAGTTCAAGTTCAAGTTCGACGGCTGTCCCATGGGTTGTGTTGCCTCTGTGGCCCGTGCCGACATCTCCTTCATCGGCACCTGGCGTGACGACATCCGCATTGACCAGGACGCGGTGAAAGCATACATCGACGGTGACCTTATACCTAACGCGGGTGCCCACAGGGGGAGAGACTGGGGCAAGTTCGACATCCAGAAAGAAGTCATCGACCGCTGCCCGACCAAGTGCATGTGGATGGAGGACGGCAAGCTGGTGATCAACAATGCCGAGTGCAACCGCTGCATGCACTGCATCGCCGTTATGCCGCGTGCTTTGCGGCCGGGCACGGATACCGGTGTAAGCCTGCTGTTCGGTGCCAAGGCGCCCATCCTGGAAGGCGCGCAGATGGGCGTGCTGGTCATTCCGTTTATGAAAGCGGAGCCGCCTTACGACAACATCAAAGAGGTTATTGACAAGACCTTCGAGTGGTGGATGGAAGAGGGCAAGAACCGCGAGCGGCTGGGCGAGCTTATCCAGCGTGCGGGCCTGCCGAAGTTCCTTGAGGTTCTCGGCGTGCCGCCTGCGCCG
>DMDP01000032.1 GCA_003445475.1 Peptococcaceae bacterium
CTGGAAAAGGAGTGGCTGGTGACCAACGGTCTGGGTGGGTTCGCGAGCGGGGCGCTAATCGGGGCCAACGCCCGCCGCTACCACGGCCTGCTGGTTGCCGCGCTGCGCCCGCCCACGCGGCGGGTGCTTCTCTGGGCGAAGCTGGAGGAGCGGCTGGTGGCCGCAGGCGAAACGTACAACCTGGCCGCCAACCAGACGCGGGCGGGCGTCACCGATGCCGGTTTCTGGCACCTGCAGCGGGTGGTGGTCGACCCGCTGCCGACTTTTACCTATAGCTTTGGCGACATAACCCTGGAAAAAACCGTCTTTATGGTCCACGGCCGGAACACCACCGTGGTGCGCTACCGGGTTAAGAACGGGGCGCGGCCGGCGACGCTCTGGCTGACGCCCCTGGTCAACTGCCGGGATTTTCACGGCAACACGTACCGCGGGCAGGTGGACTTCGAAGCCACGCCGCTGGCGGACGGCGTAAAGGTCAGGGGGCTACCGGACGTGCCCGCCCTCGTGCTCTTCTCCACGGCGGGGGAATTTCACTGCCGTCCGGACTGGTACTACGGTATGTTTTACGCCCTGGAGGACGAGCGCGGCCTGAACCCGGTGGAGGACCATTTCATGCCCGGTTCTTTTGCGGTGGAACTGGCGCCGGGCGAGGAGAAAGTCTTCAGCGTCACCGGAAGCACCGGCGAGGAGAGGGTCGACCCGGAGGCGGCGCTGGTGCGCGAACGGGAGCGGCTGGCGGCGCTGGTCGACCGGGCCGGCTACGACGACGAGCTGGCGCGTTGCCTGGTGGCGAGTGCGGACGCCTTCATCGTCCGGCGGGAATCCACCGGGGCCGCCACGGTCATCGCCGGTTACCCGTGGTTTACGGATTGGGGCCGCGACGCCATGATCGCCCTCCCCGGCCTCACCCTGGTCACACGGCGTTTCGCGGAGGCGAAGGAAATTCTTTACACCTTTGCCCGGTACGCCCGCCGCGGGCTCATTCCGAACACCTTTCCCGACGCGGGCGGCGAGCCCTGGTACAATACCGTGGACGCCCCCCTGTGGTATTTCCAGGCCGTCCACAAGTACCTCGCCTACACCAATGACCACGATTTCGTATGCGAAGAGATTTTCCCCGTGCTGCAAGACATTATCGCCGGTTACGTCGACGGCACGGACTTCAACATCCATATGGACGAGGACGGGTTGATTACGGCGGGCAGCCCCGGGGTGCAGCTTACCTGGATGGACGCGAAGGTGGGCGACTGGGTGGTGACGCCCCGCCATGGCAAACCGGTGGAGGTTCAGGCGCTCTGGTACAACGCCCTTTGCCTTTTCGACCGCCTGGCCGCGCGTTACGGGCGCCGGAACTCCTTCCGGGGGCTGCCCCCCCGGGTAAGGGATGGATTTGTGCAAAAATTCTGGTACAATGAAGGTAGGTACCTTTACGACATCCTCGGGGAGGACGGCCCGGACGCCGCGCTCCGCCCGAACCAGATCCTGGCGCTCAGCCTGGCCCACCCGATCCTGGGGCCGGACGAAGGGCGCCGGGTACTGCACGCCGTCTGGCGGGAATTGTACGCGACCTACGGGCTGCGCTCCCTGGCGCCGGGCGATCCCGCCTACCGCGGGGTCTACCGGGGGGATGTCGTGGCCCGGGACGGGGCATACCACCAGGGCACTACCTGGGGCTGGTTGATCGGCCCCTTTATCACCGCCTTCCGGCGGGTTCACGGGTACTCGGAGGCCAGCCGGCGGCAGGCGGCGGCCTTCGTCGCGCCTTTCAAGGTGCACCTGCGGGATCACGGCATCGGCTTTGTCGCCGAGATCTTTGACGGCAACGAACCGATCGTTCCGCGCGGTTGTCCCGCCCAGGCCTGGAGCACGGCGGAGCTCCTGCGGGCGTACGTCGAGGACGTGCTCGAACGCGGCGCGCGGGATTGGGCATGATAAAATACCGGAGTGGAGGGTTGCTCGTGAGCCAAGCGCAGCTGGACAACCCGGGTACATACCTGCCTAATGACACTATGCAGATGTTCCGGGCGGCGTGGGAACTGCCCGCACAGTGCGCCGCCGCCTGGCGCATAGGGCGGGACGCACCCGTGCCGCCTGCGAAGCCTTACCGGAACATCGTGGTTACCGGCCTCGGCGGCTCGGCCATCGGTGGCGATCTTTTGCGGGTCTTCACTGCCGGGCGGCTTGAGATACCGGTTATCGTGAACCGCGATTACCGGTTGCCACGGTTTGTCGATGACGCCACGCTGGTTTTTGCCGTAAGTTACTCCGGGAACACGGAGGAAACGCTGAGCGCGTACGATGACGCGCGGGGGCGGGGAGCGGCCGTCGTGGCCCTGACCACGGGCGGCCGGCTGGGAGAACAGGCGAGAAGAGACATGGTGCCCCTCATTACCATCCCCGCGGGGATCGCGCCGCGGGCCGCCACCGGGTACCTGTTCCTGCCGACGCTGGCGGTACTGGAGCGGCTGGGGTTCCTGGACGGCATGGACGCCGAGGTGGACGGCCTGGTGCGGCACCTGGAAATTCTGCGCGGCCGGTACGGGCCGGATGCGCCGGCGGAGCGGAACCCGGCCAAGCAACTCGCGCAGAACCTTTACGAGCGCCTCCCGGTTATCTGGGGAGTCACCGGGACCACCGAGGTGGCGGCGCAGCGGTGGAAGGGGCAGATCAACGAAAACGCCAAGGCCCCGGCCTACTGGAGCGCGTTCCCGGAACTGAACCACAACGAGATCGTCGGGTTCGAGCAGCCGGCCGGGGTTCTCCGCGGCGTGTGGCTGGTCGTCCTGCGCGACCCCGAGGATCACCCGCGGGTAAACCTGCGCGTGGAGATAACCCGCTCTTTCGTGGGAACGGCGGCGGGAATGAGCGAGTTCATCGCTTCCGGTCCCACCCGGCTCGCGCGCCTGTACTCGCTTATCTACCTCGGGGACTACACCAGCCTCTACCTGGCGGTGCTTTACGGCACCGACCCCGGCCCGGTCCGGGTGATCGACCGGTTGAAGGCCGAGTTAGGAGCGCGTTAACCATGAATTCCCCCCGGCTGGTAATCGTCACCGGGCTTTCGGGAGCGGGCAAGACCCAGGCGGTGCGCTGCCTGGAAGACCTGGGCTTCTTCTGCGTGGACAACCTGCCGCCGATGCTCATCAACAAGTTCGCCGAATTGTGCGCGCAGGCCAAGGGCATCAGCCGCATCGCCCTGGTCATCGACGTCCGCGGAGGCGAATTTTTTGCCTCGCTTTTCGAGGTGCTGACGGAACTCAAGCGCCAGGGGGTGGACTACCACATTCTTTTCCTCGAGGCGTCCAACGAGACGCTGGTGCGGCGGTTTAAAGAATCCCGCCGTCCGCACCCGTTGAGCACTTCCGGCGAAATCCTGGCCGGGATCGAGGAAGAGCGGCAGCGGCTGCAGGAACTCCGCGGCTGCGCCCACAAGATAATCGATACCTCGAACCTTACGGTAGCGCAGCTCAAGGAAGAGATCACCAACCTCTACGGCGACGGGGAGGAATCGACCTCCCGGCTGGCCATAACCTTTGTTTCTTTCGGCTACAAGTACGGCATTCCGCTGGACGCGGACCTGGTTATCGACGTGCGGTTCCTGCCGAACCCGCATTACGAAGCAGACCTGCGGCCGCTCACCGGACTGGATGCCAGGGTGCGTGATTACGTTTTTGCCAGGCCGCAAACGGCCGAATTCATGGACCGGCTGGTGGGGCTCCTGGACTTCCTGATACCTTATTACACGAAAGAAGGGAAGTCCACCCTTACGGTGGCCGTGGGGTGCACGGGCGGCAAGCACCGGTCCGTCGCCCTTGTCGACCGGCTGGGTGAGCTGTTCAGGCGAAACGGTTACCGGGTGGCCGTACGCCACCGGGATGTGGAGCGGGGGCATAACCCGGCGGGAGAGCAACTAGATATTTAGTACGGGAAGTCATGCAGAATGGCTTATTCACTCCGCGCAAAAAACGAGCCGGCCCGCGATTACGGG
>DMDP01000029.1 GCA_003445475.1 Peptococcaceae bacterium
GCGCTTTTCCAGGTCTTCGACGGTGAACATCCTGGTCAGGAAGAACAGTGCGCCCGCGATCAGCATCGGCACGCAGCGGCTCATTTCCGCCAGCGCGGGTATGAAGTTCTTAACGGCCAGTGTGATTACAACAGCCGCGGCTACGATGATAACAAAAATTTCCTGACGGGTAATCGGCCCGAGTTGGGCGCACATTTCGTTAACACGTTCTCTGAGCCCGGGAATGCGTTTTTCTTCGGGGCGGTAAAAGACGTAGGCCATCAGGATCCAGGTGACGAACACCATAACCCAGCCGTACGGCATCATGGCTTCCGACACCTGGAGAAAAGTTACTTCCTGGCCGGTAAACTCCTTGTAGAATCCCGCCGCTACCGGCGTGCGGGCGGCGCCCAGGAAGGTACACATGCTTCCTGCGCCGGCGGCGTACGCCATGCCGATGAAGAGCGCCTTACCGAAGCGAGAAGGTTCCTCTTCCTTGCCGTAGAGGCTCAAGATAACCATCAGCAGCGGAAACATGGTCGCGGCTACCGCGGTGTGGGCCATGAGGTGTGTCAGGGCTGCCGTCACCACGAAGGTACCGAGCAGAATGAGCCTGGTGTTTTCACCCGCGATGCTCAGCATCTTGAAGGCCAGGCGGCGGGTCAGGCCCGACTTGGTAAAGGCCATGCCCATCATCAGCGAGCCGAGAATAAACATAACCGATGGGTCGAAGAAGTCCCGGAACGCGTCTTTTGCCGGACGGATCAGGAACATGGCCTGCACGATGCCGATGACGATACTGGTGGCGCCGATGGGGATGACCTCGAAAACCCACCAGGTGCCGGCCAAGAGGAACAGGCCGATGGCCAGCTGCGCTTCGCGCGAGAGGGGGAAGGCCTTGCCCGCCGGGTCGATGGCCGGCGAAAGCGGCGGCAAGAAGTAGAAAAGAGCGAACAAGGCCAGGCCCAGCAGGATGAAGGTTACTCTCCGCCAATCCGTTCGTTGTGTGGTAAGCGTCATCTTGCTCACTCCTTTTGGAAGACCGCGAAAAGTCGGCGATCGGAATTGGACGAACCGGTTTGGAAACGTAGTGACAACCCACGCAAATTAAAACGCTGCCGTCCCGGATACTGGCCTAGTACCGGTCGTTGCCGGCCGGCGCCGCGACGGGGGCCGGCTGCGGCGTACCGACGAGCGCCCGGACAAGCGCGGCCAAAAGCCAAATCCCCATCGCTCCCCAGAGGAGGTACCCGGCCGGAGTCGTAAAACCAAAGTGGCGCAGCAGCACGGCCGCGCATACCGCGAACAGCGCCGCCGCGACGGAGGAACGCGCCGCCGGACGCGACATCTTGCGCGCGGCCAGGGTTCCCAGGGTACCGCCGGCGCAGGTGCCGATCACCAGTAGGAGCGCGGCCAGGACTTCGGTCCGCCCGCCCAAGGCAAAGGTAAACGTTCCCCAGGCGTAAGCCAGAACAGCCGCGAGCAACCCCGCGCTCCGCGCCGCCGCCGGTTGGACACCGAGTCGCATTAGTCCGGGAATGAGGTAGAGAACCACGGGCACCGCGGCCAGTCCGGTAAGAAACCCCGTACCCAGGGCGAGAAAAGGAATCAACCAGGGCCTGGGCCGCCCGGTGGGGGCCGGGGCCGCGTGCGGCCGGAAAAGCCCCGCGATGGCCGCCAGCAAGAGAATTACGTACAACCAGCGGATGAGCGCGCCGCTGGTATTCGCGGCGGCCAGGGTGAGCAGCACCACCTTGCCGAGGCTGACGCCGGCGGCGGCTTGCATCCCGAGGGTGATGCCCAGGCGGCGGTCGAGACCGCCGCATACCTTTTCCCTGAAGGTGCTTACAATACCCCGTCCGAACAGGTGCGCGATACCGGTGCCGACCGAGAAGCTCGGCGGCATCCCGAAAATGGTGAGGGCGGGAACAACGGCAAGCAGCCCGGCGGGGCTGCCAAGCCTGGTGAGCACCCCTACCCCCAGGGCGATGGTGAACAGCGCGAGCGGGTTAACAAACATTTCAGCCAGTGGAAGGTACATCGGGATACCCCCTTTCCTCGAGCCTTCTCAGCAGCACCTCACGGCCTGCACCCAAACCGGCACTTAGGGCGACGACAACGGCTACGACGAAAAGGCCGTATATGTATCCGCCGGTATCGTATAGCTCGCGTACGTAGAGATACAGGCTATCGAGCATGGGTATCAACCCTTTCAGGGCCAGTTTTTTCCACCAGGTAACTCAGCAGGTAGATAAAGGCCTGGCCGGAAATAAACGCCGGGCTGTGCTGCTGATCGGCGTAGGGATAAATGACGGGAATGCGCGTGCAGTCGGCAACCGTCGCCAGCCGCTGTTTCAGTTCCTGACAGCGGCGATAGGCCGCGACGATTTCCGGCGCCGGCAAAGACGCCAGGTTTGTTTTCAGCACCTCCGTCCGGCCAAGCGCCTTATCCTTCTTTATCACCTCCTCCCGCCGCCGGAACTGCAGCGTGTTTTTTCCCCGGTTGTATGTACAGACAAGGTATTGCTCGCAGTTGTACTTGGCCAGTACCGCGGCTGTTTTCTTAAGGACGGTCTTCTCCCGCTTGAGCGCACGGTTTTTCACCGCCGCCTTAACTCTTTCCAGTTCGGCGAGCGCGTGGGCGATGCGCTCTTCAATTAACTGGTCGGATGGAGCGTTTGGTGAAAGGTCGTAGCAAACCAGGTAGCGTGCATCCGGCTGCTTGATGTCGCGTGCCCAGAGGGATTCACCGAAGCGGAAGGCGCTTTCGTCGCGCCAGACTTCGGCGTTGCCCAGGGGGATCTCTTCGAGCCGGTCGGGCGGAAGTGCGGTTATGTACGGGTAGGCCGGCGTCTCTTCCAGGCCGCTGCGCTGGTCGACAACGATGCAGGAGGTCAGGCCGTAACGCTCTTTGAGTTCGTCCAGCAGTCCGGCCACCACTTCGCCGGACAAAGCACCTTTCGCGAAGACGCGCAGGCCTACCGGCAGTCCGCGGGGGTGAACCATAACGGCCATCTCGAGCGGCTTGCGGTACGGTCGCACCTGGTAAGTGGTGCCGGCAGTCGTTATGCCGCATTCGTTGCCCACAAACTCGCCGCTAACCAGCTTGAGATACAGCCTCTCTACCGGCCGGCCATTGTGGAGAAGATCCAGCAGGTGCGCCTCGATCTGGCCGGTGAGTTCGTGCAGGGCGAGAATGGCGTGGTAGAACTCAATTCCCGGTATGTCGCGCCCGCGGAGGGCCGGAACCAATCCCGTACAGCAGCGGTCAACAGGACGGGTTTCGTTGGGGTGCAGGACGTGGTGCAAAACCATGGCCTCGACGAGTTCGGCGAGGTTTGGGCGGTGAGAAGCGTGCCGGTTGATTACTTCGGCGAGACGGAGATGCTGCCACGCACGGCGCGCCGGCTCGACCGCCGCGTGCATGCGCGCGCGGC
>DMDP01000164.1 GCA_003445475.1 Peptococcaceae bacterium
TCCAGCGCCTCTTCGTTAACGAGGTCGGCAAGCGTTCCCTTGACGTCGATGTTCATCATCATGGCGACGTCGCCGCCGAAGAGGTCGAGGTCGACAAGCGCCACCTTCTTCCGGGTCTCGCGCGCCAGGCCGACGGCAAGGTTGCAGCCGATGGTGGTTCTTCCCACGCCCCCTTTGAGGGAAAAGAGGGCAATTACCTTACCCCGCGCCTCGCGCGGCGCCCTTGACACACTTCCCCCCTCCGGCGCAAGGCGGCGGCTTACCAGGCGGTGTACCCGGTGGATGGCTTCGGACAGCTCGGAACATGACAGGGGCTTTGTCAGGTACTCCCTCGCCCCGGCGGCCATGGCCCGGCGCAGGCACTCGGGCTCCGTGCTGCTGCCGCTGATAATGATACCGGCCTCCGGCAGGCGTTCGGTAATCGCCTCGGCCGCCGCGATCCCGTCGAGTTTGGGGATGTCCACTTCCAGCAGGACGATGTCGGGGCGGAGCCGCTCGGCCAGACGTACCGCCTCCTGGCCGTCGTTCGCCTCGCCTACCACCCGGATGTCGTCCTCGAAGTAGAGCAGTCTCTTTATGTCCTCCCGCACCGAAGGTTCATCGACAACCAGCACCCTGATGGCCGTCATATACCATCACTCCCCCCTTTTCCAATCCCCTCAGAGGCGTGTCGATCTCACGACGCCAGATCGCTCAGCCTGACGACCGGTAAACTCACCGTTCCCCCGTCTTGCGGCGACCGCAAAAGCAGGCGGATGCGCCCTTCTTCCGTCGCCAGCACGAGCGGCAGGGCTTCCTGCGGCGTGACGGCGAGCACCACCGTGCGGTGCGTGCCCAGGCCTTCGGAAGCCGCCGCGGGCCGCCCGGCATCGTTTACGGCGAGAACTTCGATGCCCTGGAGCACCATTGTGGTTACGGCCCCGCGGTCCGTGTCCAGAGTGCCGACGATGTCCACTTTATCACCTTTGCGCAGCGCCCCCCCGACGCCGCTGACGTCGTTCACCGCCACCGCGACCGCTCTCTTTCCCGGCGGCACAACCCCTGCGAGCCCTTCTTTCTGCTCGTCCCCCCGGAGCAGCCGCGCCTTCAGGACCTGCTCGCCCCTTGCGATTTCGGCCCCGGTAATTTTCCCGACCACCGCCTCTAGGTCCGTCACGGCGTCCGGGTGGACGTATTCCGCCGGCACTTCCTTAAGACTTACCATCGCGCGCGTAATTGCCGTCCGTGGCGGAATGCGGGCCTGGGCCACAACCACCGGCCGGTACTGCCCGGAGAGACGGTATGCCTGCTTGACGTGGTTGAGGTAAAGGAACGTCCCGGCAGCCGCCGCGAGGCCGAACAGAACGGCAAGGACGAGCAGTACGCGGTTTTTCAAGGTCTTTCGCCCCTCCTAACCAACCAGTTTGACGGTCAGTACTCCGTAGGAGGCCTGTTGGCCGTCGGCCCGGCCGGCGGTTACCGTCCTGACAAAGTAACCGTAGACGTTGCAGTCGTCCCCGGTTTCCACCACGTCCTGCACGAGGAAGGCGGCGAACCCCACAATTCTTACCTCTTTCACCGCATTTCCGTTCCAGCTGTAAGGCTCGGACACCGGTACGATGAGCACCCGCGGACACCCGCGCACCCAGGAGTCAACGGTGCACGCCGGGTCGTGCGGGCACGCATCCAGGCGGTAGTCGATGCCCCGCACGGTCGGCCCCGACATGTTCCCCGGCTTCGTCTCCACAATGTCCCCCACGGCCAGGTATCCGGCGTACCCGTGCTTGAGATTTTCCTCGTACGTGTTCGCGCCCTGGCCGCCCAGGCGCAGCGCCCCGCAGCGCCCGCTGCCGAGCCAGCCGTCTTTCCAGTGCGCCACCTTTAACGCCACGCGCTGGCCGTACACGAAGTCTTCCCGCCGCACGGTCAGCGGCGCCGCTCCCCCGACCCGGGAAACGGGCAGGTAGCACGCCCGGGCCGACGCCCGCACGGTGGCCGATGTTAAACCGAGGGCCCGTCCCAGGGTATAGGGTATGTCCCGCTGCACCTCCACCTGTATCTCCGGGGACGAGACCGCAAACGCGCCGTCCTGTGCGCCGTTCAGCGCGAGGTACTGAGCGGCCACCGCCACGGCGGCATCCGCGCTGTCGTCCAGGGCCAGGCGCGCCGCACCGGCCAGGGCCGCGGCGTCGGCCGCGTTCTGTAGCTTAACCCGGGCCACCGCCAGCCGGCCGTAATCGACCACCATACTGCCGGCGCCGAGGATTACGGTCATGCCGGCCGCCACCAGGGCAACCGCGTTCCCGCGCTGGTCGCGCCGCAGCCCGGCCAACAGTTTCCGCATTCTCCGCCAGAACGGCTCAGCACCCACGGTCCCCGTCCCCTTCCCGGCCTACTCCACCTGCATCGCCGTCTCACCGTGCACCCACACGGGATTTGGCAGGAGGACATCGGGTAACGGCAGCACCAGCGAGACCGGATACTCGACTTCCACTTTCAGGGTGTCGCCGGCCAAGCGCGGCGCCGGAGGATCGATACTGACCTCCAGCAGAGAAGTATCCAGGGCGGCCGCGCTCTCCTTAACGTGCTCGACGATTTGCGCATCTGTGGCCCCCACGACACCGTAGCGGGCACCCTCGCGGGATGCGGCGACCACCGTTAACTGAGCGGAAAACACCCGCCCGAACTCGATAATGGCAAACAGGAGCAGGATGAGAACGGGCAAGACCAGCGCCACTTCGGCCAGCGCCTGCCCTTTTTCTTCGCGGGGCAACTTTCCGTACCGCATGGCACCGCCCCCCTAGAAACCCTCTAGGTGTCCGCATTCCGTGGGACCGCTCAAAAATGAGCTTGGCAAAACAGTGCTGCCACCACCCCTAGCCCGAGGGCCACCCCGTACGGGAGCCGGCTGCCGCCGACCCCTTCGAGCGTCCCCAGCGTTTCCGCCGGCGGCAGGCGCAGGATCCGGGCGTAGAGCATCCGCCCGAGCTTTTGTAGCACACCCCGGAGCTCCCTGCGGTACGCCAGTGTACCCAGGGCCAGGACGCCCCCGATAAGCGCGCCGTAGAGGAAAACCTTCCAGGCGAACGCCGGCCCCCCGAGGGCGCCTACCGCGGCCAGAAACTTCACGTCGCCTCCCCCCACGCCGCCGAGCATGAAGGGAATGACCAACAGAAGCAGTCCGAGAATCAACCCCTTGAGCCCGAACCACAGGCCGGCCGCCCCGCCGGTGTACAGATGGTAGCCGAGGCCGGCCACGATGGCCGGCCCCACTACCGCGTTGTAGATGCGCCCGCGCCGGAGATCGGTGTACATGCAGATGCCCGTGACGAGAATAATCAACCCGGTGAGAACCATAGGTTTTAAGAGAGGCTCACCAACTACTTCTACCAGCACTATCAGCTTCCCGGGTTCTCACTGAAACCGGTGTTAACTTCCTCAAGCTTCCCCTTAATGGTGTCGCTAAGAGCCCAAAGAGCTACGATTGCAGCCACGGCAATTATCGCCAGGATCAGGCCGTACTCCGCCAGGGCCTGTCCCTCTTCCTGCCGCCACAACTTCCGTGCCAGTTCTCGCATGGTTTCCCCTCCTTAAGATTTGTGAAACCCTCGAGACGCCCTCAAACAACTCCGGCTCCCGGTGCGGACGCGCCGACCAGTCGCCTGGGCCGGCTCTTACCCACACTTGCTTACGGTCATCTTAGCAGGAAAGAGGCGCGCGTAACATGCGTCAAGGGTCTCATTTCGCGCCCCCGGTTGTCCCGTAAACGGCAAGGACCGGTGGACCCGGGCGGTGGGCCCCCGGTCCTACGCGCCGGGCAGCGAACCGCCTCGAGGCCAAGGGATCTCGGCAGGTATGCTTGCGGCCATGCCGGCGGCGGCTATATAATTAACGTCAGGCAGACCCAGATCGACGGAGACAGAGGTGATAACAAAGGTGTTCGCAAGTGCAATGCCGTACATCGTCCGCCTTGTCCAGGATGCCGAGATGAAGCCGGGGGCCAGCCTGGAGTTGCCGTCGCGCCACGCGTCCGTGCTCACCATTGCCCTCAGGGTGAAAACCAGCGGTCCCGTAATACTGGCGGTCGACGAACGGCAAGACGGAAGCTGGGAGGAGAAAAACCGCGAAGAGTTCCTGGAGGGGGTAACCCTGTGGGAGTGCCGGCTGTCGCGGCCCGATTTCCGCGTGCGCCTACACAACCCCTCGCCGGTGGACAGCGTCACCGTCACGGTCGATGCCAACATGCCGCAGGTGACCGAAGCGTCCGAAAGTTAAAGGCCCCTCTCTACCGAGGGGCCTTTGTCCCTTTCACGGCGTCCGCCTTTCTGGCTTCTATTGCCTCTTCCCTGATCTTCAAGGCGTTTCTATCCAGCAGCCCGAACTTCAACCACTGAAAGCCGAGCTTCAACAGCTCCACGTCGTCGGTGCGGACCGCTTCGACCGTCGCCGCCGGGATATCGAAAACCTTGAAGAACCCGCTTTCAAAAACGAACCTTCTGAACCTGTCCACGTTATAGGCGGCCATAAGGAACATCTCCGTAAGCTCGGGGTTCAGGACGTACTTCTCCTTCAGCGCCGTGCTGGACATTATATCGTTGAAAGCGGCCTCGACCTCCGGGTAGACGTCGAGTCCCTGGTCGGCCATCCACGTCTCGAGCGTCCACGCGGTGGGTTCGTTTAAGCCCAAACACTGCGTCCTGTCGAGCATAAACTTCAGATTGCCCGCATCGTCAACGTCGACGGGGGCCATGCGGCAGGCCCAAGGCCGGTCGGGGTAAATGCTGCACCCCTCGGAGGTAATAAAGGGGCACTTCCGCTCTTCACCGACCATGTTCAGCCGTACCACCGGAACGCCGGAATCCTTGTGCACCAGGATGGTGGTGTAAGCCTCGAGGAACTCTTCGGAGGAAATGCCAAGCCTGTTCTTCATACGCACAACATCGTACGGGCTGAGAAAGATGTTTACATCCTGGCAGCACTGGGTAAAACAAGGTAAACCCTTCCGGCACGCGAAATTAAACTGCATTATCCTACCCCTCTCCCGTTTTTGTGCCAAACCAAGGCGCTTCCACGAACTACTCCATTCTACCGCCTGTCCCGGGGGATGGCAATAACAATTACTCACCAGATTTGAACCCGGCTTCTCTCAAGCGTTTTATCGTAGGCGGGGGTTAGGTGGTGGTTGTCAAGCGTGAGGGCACCGTATACGCACGCCTCTATACAAAGGTTGCAGAAAATGCACCGGAACGGATTGTACACGCGGAACCACGTGACACCCTCCTCGTTGCCGCGTTCTCCGGCGGCACCCGCACCATCCAACCAGTCTTGCCACCCCGTATCAAGCGAGATGGCATGTGCGGGGCACACCCGCTCGCAATCGCCGCAGAACTCGCAACGGGAAGCGTCGAAAAGGATTTGCCCGCGGGCCCGCTCCGGCGGTTCGCGTTTCACCGCCGGGTAAAGCCGTGTGGCCGGCTTCGACAGTAAATTTCTTATGACGTTTCCGCACATCCGCGGCACCGGCATCCCCCCGGTCGCCTGGTTTTATCCAGCATAGCACAATGAACACCTTCCCACAAGTAGGGACTTTTAAGAAGAGTTTGGCAGAAGGAAAGATTTTCCCGCCGCCGAAGAAACATAACAAGGAGTGAGAGGGTGCCCGGCATATACATCGGTACCAGCGGTTACAATTACCCCCACTGGCGCGGCCGCTTCTATCCTGCCGGTCTGCCGTCCCGACGGTGGCTCGAGCACTACGCCACCTGCTTCAACACGGTCGAACTCAACGTCACCTTTTACCGCTTACCCGAGCTGAAAACCTTCGCCGCGTGGCGTGCACGCACACCCGCCGGCTTCGTTTTCGCCCTTAAAGGTAGCCGCCTGGTAACGCACCTGAAGCGGCTCGAAAACGTTGATGAAGCCGTGGCCAACTTCTTCGCCGCCGCCGGCGAGCTCAAGGAAAAACTCGGGGTGGTGCTCTGGCAGCTGCCGCCCGGCCTGCAGGCCGACGCGTCCCGGCTGGCAGCCTTTTGCCAACTGCTGCGTACCGACACGGTAGCGCGGCACGTCCGCCACGCCTTTGAATTCCGCCACGCAAGCTGGTTTGTGCCGGAGGTATATGCCGTTCTGCGCGGCCACAACTTTGCCCTATGCATCGCCGACGCGCCGCGCTGGCCGTCGGCGGAGGAGGTAACCGCCGGTTTTGTCTACCTGCGCTTCCACGGCGGCACCAAACTCTACGAGATCGGAAGAGCGTCGGGTAG
>DMDP01000235.1 GCA_003445475.1 Peptococcaceae bacterium
TGGGATATTTTCGTCCGGCGTGTCGGGGGGAGCAAAGCAAAACATATCGGTAGAGGCGATGACTTTGGCACCCTGCCCGGTACCCATAATATCGCGGAAAACCCCACCGCTGCCCGTAGCGGCACCGCCGTACGGCTCGATGGCGGACGGGGAATTATGGGTTTCAACCTTGCCGCAAACGGCCCAGCCTTCGTAAAAGGCCATCACCCCAGAATTGTCTACGAAAGCAGAGAGAACCAGGGGGTGACGGAGGCGGCGCGTGGCTTCGCGCAGCCTCTCCAGAAGAGGTGGCCTTTCGGTGCCGTTCACGATCAATCTGGCCTTAAAAGTCTTGTGGAAACAATGTTCAGACCACGTTTGGGCCAGCGTTTCCAGTTCGCAATCGGTCGGGTCGCGGCCCAGTTCGCGGAAATAGGCCTGAATATGCCGCATTTCTTCAAGACTTAAAAAAAGGCGATCTCGGCTGACGGCGAGCAACTCGTCGTCCGACATGGAGCGCACGGGTATAACCTGTGTGAGCGCAGCTTTACCCTCGATTAAAAGTGTACGTGGCTTCTCGCGCACAACCTGTTGAACGGTCGGGTTGACCAGGAGCCTGTCGGTAATGAGGTCGATGTCACGCGGCGTGATACCGTCGCCGTAAAAAGCGTACTCCCGGCTTGAGTCCGCGGCCACCAGTCCCTTGATACCGAGGTCTTCGGCAGCCTTGCGCAAGGAGGACGCCTCCGGATTCATCACTCCGGGCCTGTAGGCAATTTCGAGCAGCCACGGCGTATCGGTGATGATGGGCGCGTTGACGCGGTACAACTCGAAGATCCCTTCGCAGAGCAAGTTTTCCGCGAGATATACTGCCTGGTCTTCGGTGATGCCTTCGAACCGGAAAACCCTTGCCGTGCGCACCTGCTTTATGGACGTCATGCGCAGCGAGTTTACAATCTCGTTCCAGAGTTCGTTTCCCAGCGGATCCGGCAACGTGGGTTTAATACTGACGCGCACTTCCTGGATGGCCACCCGTGATAACACCTCACGTCGTATTTCGCCGTGAACCGAGGCGGAATTCCTTGCCCTTGAGGAGTCTTTCCAGGTTAGATCGGTGCTTGTAGACGGCCAGGACGGCCAGTGCCGCCCCGAAGACAACGTACGATCCGCCGCGGCCCAGCAGCAAGAACCACAACGGTACGGAGGCGGCTGCCAGTATCGAAGCCAACGATACGTAACGGCCCACTGCCAGCACCAGTGCCCAGACCGCGAAGGCCAGACCGGCCACACGGGGATCGATGGCCAGTACGATGCCAAGGCCGGTAGCGATCATCTTGCCTCCTTGAAAGCGCAAAAAAATCGACCATCCGTGCCCGCCAATGGCTGCCAGGCCTCCCAACAGGTCGCCGATCCCCGGTCCGGCCAGCCACCGCCCTACAAATACGGCCAGCGCTCCTTTGGCCGCGTCGCCAACCAGGGCCAGAAAGGCGGGGACGGGGCCAAGGCTGCGCCAGACATTGGTTGCGCCGATGTTGCCGCTTCCTTCCCGCCGGATATCGATGCCCTTCATCTTTCCCAGGAGGTACCCCGTGGGAAAAGAGCCCAGTAGATAACCAATCAACAGGGCGAGCATAATGCGCACGGCTATACGCCTCCCGGTAATTCAAGCCTCCCGCTTGCGCAAAATCAGCCGCATTGGCGACCCTTGCAACTCGTAGGCCTCACGCAACCGGTTTTCAAGGTAGCGCAGGTACGATGTGGTGAAGGCTTCGGGCTCGTTAACGAACAAGACAATGGTCGGAGGTCTCGTTGCCGTTTGCGTTGCGTATAGAACCCGCCCCCTTCTCTTTTTGAACGCCGGCGGCGGCGTAGCAAGGACCGCCTCAGCGATAACCTTATTCAGAGCCGCGGTTGGTATGCGGCGCGAGTATGCCTCCATCACCCTATCCACCGTGGGCAAAATGTCCCCTATTCCCTGCCCGGTGACGGCGGAAACCGGAAGTACCGGTGCGTAAGCAACAAAAGCAAAGGCCACCGGAATAATTCGCGCCAATTCTCTTTTTGTCCTTCCGGTGATAATGTCGCATTTGTTGAGTACGATAATAAGCCCTTTTCTGCTCTCGGCTGCGATTCCAGCGAGACGCTTGTCTTGGGCCGTAACACCCACGGAGGCATCCAGGACGAGGATGGCTATATCGCAGCGCCGTAAGGCCCTGTGCGCACGCGACACACTATACTTTTCCAGGGAAGTCGCGATCCGCGCTTTGCGGCGTATACCGGCGGTATCGATCAGTGTATATACCCTGTCGTCGAGTTGCAGCGTGGTATCAACGGCGTCCCTTGTTGTACCGGGTTCGTTGCTGACGATTACCCGCTCCTCGCCGAGGATGGCGTTAACCAGAGATGACTTGCCCACATTAGGCCGGCCGATTACCGCAACGCGCACCGGTTCCTGTTCTTCGGTGACCTCGGCCTCGGGCAGCTTGTCAATCACGGCGTCAAGCAGATCGCCTATATTTAGACCGGCTTCCGCGGATATGCACAGCGGCTCCCCAAGCCCGAGGCGGTAAAAATCGGCCGTCGGCAAGACCCCGGTAAAGTTGTCGACCTTGTTAACCACCACCAGAACCGGCTTGTGCGCCCGGCGTATAAGATCGGCGATACTTTCATCCCCCGGCGTAACGCCCGTCTGCGCGTCCAGCAAGAAGATAATCAGATCCGCCTCGTCGATTGCCCGCCGAGCCTGGGCAGTGACCAGGGCTTCGATTTCACCTCCGTCAGCCGTTGCCGAGAGGCCGCCGGTGTCAACCAGCGTAAACCGGCGCCCGGCCCATTCAGTATCACGATAGTGCCGGTCGCGCGTAACGCCCGGCTCCGGGGCCACCACCGCCGCCTTTTCGCTGACAACGCGGTTGAACAGGGTTGATTTGCCCACGTTTGGGCGGCCGACAATGGCAACTACTGGCAAAGACATGTTAGATCTCCTATGTGTTTACAATGATTTCGACCAGTTCGGCGGGGTCGCGCGCCAGCGCAATGGGAGTTTTAAGGCTGCGGGCGAGCTGTTCGACGGTAAACCCGTCCAACAAAACCTGCCCGTTCTTCACGGCTTGGGACGGCATTACGATCAGATCGGTGTACGCTGTCGGGCCGATTTGCGCCAGAATATCGGCCCCCGTGAGCAGGCCGGCGGCTGTTATGGTACCCCCGAAAAAATTATTCTTTATCACGGCCACTTCAAGGAAAAGCCCCTTGACCTGATGCAGGCGGTTCGCCATTTCATTGATTAACGGCGCAGCCAGTTCGCCCGTGATCAGCGTAATGCGGCGAAAGGGTACCTTACAAGGCAAGTTTAAAGCAATATTTTGCCACTCGTCAAGGAACAGGCGCACCAGGCCTACGCCGTTTTCTAGTTGCGGAAAATCGCCGTAAAGCTCGCGTGCGGGAACGGGCACACCACCTAAAAGGTAGCATTCGTCGCCGGCGTAGACCAGCGGTGTCCCGTAGAGGCCTTTGAAGCTGTTCTGCCATACGGTTACCTGTTCAACGAGCCGCCGCATCTCGGTCTTGTCCGGCGCTCGCAAAGGCCGGAGCCCGGTGTGAAAGCGGGTCAAACCTACGGGAACGATGGCTATCGATTGCACAGCCGGCCATAGCGACGCGAGGTCGCGTACCGTGCGTTCGAGGACGGGGCCGTCGTTGAGGCCCGGGCAGAGGACGATTTGCGCGTGAATCTTTATGCCGGCTGCCCGCAAATAGTCCAGTTGTTCCATAATTAACTTTGCACGCCTGTTACCCATCATGTAGGCGCGGAGTTCAGGATCGGTCGTGTGTACCGATACGTACAGGGGGCTAAGTCGCTGTTCGGCAATCCGTTCCAAGTCCGCTTGCCGCAAGTTGGTGAGGGTGATAAAATTTCCCTCCCAGAAGGACAGGCGGTAATCGTCGTCCTTAACGTACAGGGAGCGTCGCAGGCCTGGCGGCATCTGGTCGATAAAACAAAAAAGGCACCTGTTCTGACACCGCCTGACCCTTCCGAAGGGGCTGGTAAACTGCAGTCCCAGCGGTTCGGCGCCGGCGTCCACCGTACAGAGCCACCTCTCCCCTGTTCTCTTGGCTATCAGGATGTCCAGGTGGTCGTCGGCCGCCCAGAAACGGTAGTCGATGATATCGTTCACGGGCTTGTCGTTGACGGCAAGCAGTCTATCGCCCGGTTCGATACCGAGTTCAGCGGCAATACTTCCCGGCAACACTTTACCGACGCGCAGGCCGTCCCTTTTTGTCCGCTTTCTCGTCCGTGCCATAACTGCACTCCGCTCCTATTATGCACCCGCAGCTTGCGAGCGTCAACTCCGGCGGCCGTTCCGCCGCTCTCCGGCAGCGCCGCAAAGTCAGCCAGAGGCACAACCGCCCGGCAAAACGCAGGCCTACCCGGTACAGAAGAAGCCCTACGGCTGCGCCGGGATGCGGGTATTCGACGACGGTCACCGTTACATCCGGCTGATCAAGGAGCAGCCCTAGTAAGCTCTCGACGAAACGCTGCAATACCTTTAGCCGGGCCCGGTACCAGAGGGCGAAAACGTCGTGTCCACCCTTGTCCTGGCCGGCGGCAAGAAAACCGGCCCGATGGGCCTCCGCCGGTAAGCTGTCGACGTATGCCGTCCAGCCTTGCGGGGGCAGGCTACCAACCCGTTCCAGTGCGAGTAAGGCGGCAAGCGGTGTGGTATGCAGGTACAAGACCCTTTTCATGCGCCGATCTTCCTTATAGTAGAAACAAGGGCTGCCAGTCTGGGATACGCCAATCGGGCGCCAAGGATCAGTAGGGGGCGGCCGATTGTTTTCAAACCGAGACGGCACGAAATAAAGCCGCCCAGCCGTGTCATCAGGTTTAAACAGGAGGTTGTGTCAACCATCAGGCAACGGACGTCTGTTTGCAAAGCACCGGCAAGTACCCGGTAAAGGAACGCTGGCATGGCGGGGTACCCGTTGCGTCCCAAAACGAAAATTCCTTTCCCGGCCTCATCCCGACCGTAGAAATGGATCGTGCCCAGGTCGGCCGCATCGCGTTGGTCGAATCCGGGCAGGATGAGGAGTTCCTTGCCGGTAGGAACTGCCCGATCCTTGAGAACACCCAGGTGTATACAGGCAGCAAGTACTGAAGAGTGTGTCCCCCCGTAACAGTGGTAGATGATGTTCAGCGGTTGTCGTCCCCGGGCTTGCGTAGCGTCCGTAGAAAGTCCAGCTCCTTTGCCACGAAGGTTTTGAGTCGCTGCCGCGCCTTGTCGAGACCGCCCGCGCTGAGCACCAGGAAAGCGGCCACGCCGCCCAGAGTGATAACGATGATCCATAACAGCGCCGACCACGCACCGGGCGTTCTTGTTTCCGGGATCCGGGGACGAGCCTGGGCGCCGACACCCATCACCGCCGGTACAACCGAAGCCAGGAGCTCGATGCCATCCTGTGCCTCTTCTTTATAAAGTGTGTT
>DMDP01000061.1:0-231 GCA_003445475.1 Peptococcaceae bacterium
GGTGGCGGAGCTGGCCTGTGCCATCGCGCAGGAGATGGGCCTGTCCGAAAGCACGGTCAACCCCCTCCGCTTCGCCGGCTACCTGCACGACATCGGCAAGGCGACCATCCCGGCGGCCATCCTGAACAAGCCGGGCCTGCTGACGCCCGTGGAAATGGAGCTGGTGAAGCAGCACCCGGCAACGGCGCACGAGGTGCTCAAGGACGTCGACTTCGGCGGGCCCGTGGCGGC
>DMDP01000061.1:550-5169 GCA_003445475.1 Peptococcaceae bacterium
GTCGTCCGCCAGCACCACGAGCGCCTGGACGGTTCCGGCTACCCGGACGGGCTGAAGGGCGACGCGCTTCTCCTGGAGGCGCGCATCCTGGCGGTGGCCGACGTGGTGGACGCGATGACCTCCCACCGCCCCTACCGGCCGGCCCACACCCTGGATGCGGCGCTGGGGGAGATCGAGCGCGGGCGCGGCACCCTTTACGACGCCTCGGTGGTGGACGCGTGCTTCAGGGTGCTCGGGGGAGGGGCACGTGCTACCCCTGAGGGGGACACGCCCTGAATTTCCCACACCCGGAATCCCTATTCCTCCTGCGCCCTTGCCCCGGGCTTCAGGAGCCGGCAAAATCGACGGCCAGCGTTTCGGCCCGGTGCAGGAGTTTGGTCAACCTGATCTCCAGGATACCTTGCCGGTAGGTGGCCACGGCCCCCCTGGGATTCACCGGCACCGGCAGGGTAACGGTCCGCTTGAATTCTCCCTCGCGCCTTTCCTGCCGGTGCACCGTGATTACGGGTAACATCCGGGTTGCGGGTCTCACTTCCCCTTGCAGCGTGAGTACGTTCCCCTTCAGTTCCACCCGCACGTCGCCGGGACGCCGCAGCCCGGGGACGGCTACCGTGACGACTATTTGATCGGCCGTTTCCACGATGTCTACGGGCGGCCACTTGGCTTGGGCCAGGCGGCGCAGGACGCCCGTGGGATCCAGCCAGTCTGTGTCGGCGATCTCCCGGAAAAAGTCCTCGTCGAGAAAGGGGATCTTTTGCAAAATCTCAAAGGCGTCAGGTTTAGCGCTCATCTTTCTCCCCCTTCGGCCTGTAGGTCCGGTACGAAAATCCGTCTTCGTCCGGGGTTACCGCAGGTCGCGCCCCGGAGTCTTCGACCGGCGCCGGTTTACCCCTGCTTTTCTCGGGCGGCAGCGACACGAGGCGCATCACCTTGCCGCCGTAGTTAACACCGATGCTCAATGAACCGCTCAGGTCTTTCACCCCGATACCGTCGATATTGAAGATCAATTTATCGAGATTCACCCTCTCAACGGTCACCCTCTCGACGTGGATGTCGAAGTTCTGCCCCGCCAGGTCTTGCAGCACGGCGGCCAGGTCCGCGGCCATTCTCTTGACGACCTCCTGCAACTCCTGCACCCGGCGCTCGAGCCCGGCAAGCTCCGGCGGCGGTCGCCTGGGGGACGAGAGCCTCCCCTTAACACGCTGCCACCATCGTGCCACCATAACCTGCCTTTCCCTTCCGTTTCTCAAACGACCTCCGGAACGGCCCCGGCATTGCTGCTGAGCCCGAAAGCATTGGGGATGGTCGTATCGGCCAGATCGGTATCGCAGAGGACGTTCACCCCGGTGAAGAACAGATTGAGGTTGCCGGGCGTCTCCCCGAGGGCGAGGTTTCTCTTGGAGTAGAGGTACCAGCCCTGGATGACGTTCTTGCCCTGGCTCCACGCACCGTTGTTGCGAACCTCGTTGACCTGGTTTACACCGCTGACAATCGCCACGGCCACCGGTCGCCCCCCCTTTGCTCTTAACAGTTTATGTTGGCCGGCAAATTTCTGCCAGTCATTCCAGGTGTCACTATTTATACCCCCGCCATAACCTTTAATAACGGAAGGACGGTGGTAGGCCGTGGCCAAAGTGCTTTTGCAGGTCAACATCCGGACCCTGCGCATCGCCAGCGTGGACACGGGCTCGGCGGTGGCCATCGGGAACAACCATTTTTACGACTGGCAAACCCTCAGCAAGACCAACAACGGTCTTGGCCGCCTTAGCGGCGACCGGAACTCCCTGGCGGACCTCGCTTTCCGGGTCGACGATCCGGACCTTCAGGATATGTTTTCCCACGCGTGGCCGACCGAGCCTGCCCTGCGCAAGTTGCCGGAATAAAGGGGGGACGGGAACGGTGAAAACGGTAATCTGCCTTGGTAAAGTAAGCATAGCCGGCGTGCGGAACAACGCCGGCGTCTTTTACGGCGAGAACGCCCTGCGGGGCTGGCAGACCCGCGTCAAGAGCAATGCCGGCGCAGGCCGGGTGACCGGGGACGGCAACCTCGTCGTCAGCCGCCTCAATCTGCTTCACGATCCCGACGTCGTCGACATGCCGGTAAGGAACACCCGCAACGGGCCGCCGCAGGTGTAGCGTCTTGAGCCGGCGTCAACGGGAAATACGAAAATTGTGGTACCACCAGACCAGGACGGGGGCCGCCACCACGGCGAGCGCAAGCAGAAAGGTGCCCACCGCGCCGCGCCGGTTTCTCTGCTTCCACGCCCAAAAACCGTAGCTCAGCGTGTAAACGGCCACCAGGACCACGGCCGCCATGATGACCATCCGCATGCGTGCTCACTCCCTCAGGCGCGCCGTTTCGTGCGCAAGACCGGTGCGGCGCACGCGGAAATCAAAGGTTATCCGCACGTCGGCCTCCGGGTAGAGGGCCGGCCAGTTCAACCTTTGCCAGGCCGGCCACGTGGCCGCCAGGCGGCGGGCGGCGTTGCCGAAGCCGAAAACGTCGGCCTGCCACTCGTTCTGACTTTTGGCCACCAGGCTGTGCGCCTGTCTTTCGAAATGGCGGGTCACCAGGTGTTCGATCACCGGTATGTTTTGCGGCCGCTCATACGGGTAACCGGTCTGCACGCTCATGAGGTCCCCTTCGAGAAAGACCTGTGCGCGCACCACCGGCACGCCGCCGGCGATCGCTACCTCCACCCGCGGCCGCCTGCGGAGCCGGACGTCCACCACGACGAACCTCCCCCCGGTGTGCGGGTCCTCGATACTGACGATCGTGCGCCGGAAGGTGCCGCGCAGCATGTTGGCGATTCCCGTCTCGTCCCCGTTCATTTCGCCCACCAGACGGCCGCCCCGAAACACCGCCCCGCCCATTATTTCCAGTCTGGGACCGCCTCGCCGCGGTACCCCTCCCGCCAGCGAAGAACCCTTGCTCTTCGGTGTCCGCCCTTCCGGAAAAGGACGGCTCCCGCCCAGGCTGCCGAGTATGGCCACCGGCACCTGGGCCAGGCTCTTTTCGGCGTTGTAGAAGTAGTGGTACTGGGCCAAGGGAATGAATTCCGTGTACTTGTAACCCAAAAACAGCGATTCGTAATACTTGGCCGGGTTGTCTTCAAGGATAGGTGCGCTCTTCTCCAGCAGGTCCCTCGCTTTTCCCTCCGCAACCATTACAAAGGTGCTGCGGCGGAACTCCCGGTAGCGCGCCAGCGGGTCCAGGTGGTGCCTGATCCCTTCTCTGGCCAGCTCACGGGAGAAAACTATCACCTTGGTATGGTCCAGCTTGGCCCGGCGGTCGACGAAAGCGTTCAATAGCTCCAGGGCGCCGAAAACGGTCGGCGCGTCGACGGAAACAACGAAAAAGGTCTTGTTCGGCCCGCCGTTGCCGCCGCCACCGCCACCGCCGCCCGGCGGCCCCGCGATCCCTTTGGGGATGACGAGTTGCGCCGTCACCGTCAGGACGTTATGCTCGCCCCTGTCCACGCCCAGGGCCACGACGTGGGCCGTCTCGTCTATTTCGCGGTACCCCCAGCACCCGGCCGGGGAAAGGCAGAAGCAGAGGCAGAGCAGCGCCGATAACAATCTCCCGGGCAGGCGTCGCCGGGCAAGCCCCTCAGCCACGGCGGTCCCTCCTCCGGCGACCCGCCAGCAACAAGAGGATGATGGGCGGGCCGAAGACGGCCGCCGGCGCCAGGTACCGGTAGAAGAGCTCGTTATGGAAGCGCATCGCTTCGGCGATATTCGGCGCGACAAAGGCCGTGGCGACGACCAGCACCATCGTGGCGGGAAGCAGGGGCCGCCAGTAGGGCAAGCGCAGGGCGCCGGCCGCGACGTACGCCGCGGCCCACAGGCCGGCGGCGGTGGCCACCAGGGCGGCGATCCCCCACATGGGTAAAAAGAGCGTCTCCAGCCGCTGCACGAAGCGCCCCAGGTAGATCAGGCGCGAGAGTTCGTAGGTCGCCAGGGAAACCTCCCGCGCCACCGGGTAGGGAAAGGCCAGCAGGAGCACCAGGACGAGCAGCGTGAGGGCCAGGGTACTGTGAACGATCACGGCCCGCCCGATGGCCGGGGTTCTTTCCCGGGGGATGAACGGGTAGATGACCGCCAGCAGGAAGAGGTCGCTCACCAGCCCCAGCTGTCCGAGGCCTGTCTTCACGGTGGCGAGGGGACCGTTCCCCAGCGGCGGCCGGACGGCGGCGAAATCCCAGAAAGGGAGCGTCCCCAGGAGGATGGCCGCAAACGATATCCACTCGTACCAGAAGAACAGGCGTGCCGTGCGCGCAACCGCTTCGATCCCCAGATATGCCGCGACCCCTGCGCACGAAATAAAGGAAAAAACGGCGACGCTGATGGGCATTTCCGGGATCAGGCCCGCTACAATCTGCTCGCTGTACTGGCGCAGTTCCAGGCCGTTCCCGGCAATGAAGAAGGCAAAATAGCCCGCCGCGAAGAGGGCGTTGACCCACCGCCCCGCCACCGCCTCGCCCACTTCCACAATCGACCGCCCCGGAAAAGGGCGGAGCAGCGCCACCAGGACGGCCAGCAGCACCGACCCGCCCACCATCACGGCCAGCAGGACGGCCTGCCAGGCCGCGGTGGCCGCCCGGTCCACGGCCACGACG
>DMDP01000137.1 GCA_003445475.1 Peptococcaceae bacterium
GTATTCCTTGAACGGGGCCTTGTCCATCACCTTGTAGCCGGTGGCCACGATGATGGTGCCGACGTCGATCTCCACGATTTCGCCCTCGGGGTTCCATGCCCTGCTGCGGTTGCAGGCGCCCGTCTTGCAGACCTTCTCACAGGGCGCGAGGATGGGTTCGCCGGTCTTGGAGTGGATCCTGGGCTCGGTGCCGATGGTGCGCTTGGCGCAGTTGATGCAGTGCTCGATGTCGAGCACGGCCCGCTTCGGCACCGCCTGCGGAAACTCGATGTAGATGGCCTTGCGCTTGTCCATGCCCTCGTTGAACTCATTCGGCACCTTGGCCGGGCAGGCCTCCACACAGTCGCCGCAACCGGTGCACTTGCCCCAGTCGACGTAAGTCTGCTTCTTTCTTACCTTGACCTTGAAGTTGCCGATGGAGCCTTCTACGGATTCGACCTCCGAATAGGTCATAAGCTCGATGTTGGGGTGGGTCCCCACCTGCACCATAATGGGGGTCAGGATACACGCCGAGCAGTCGTTCGTGGGGAAGGTTTTGTCGAGCTTGGCCATGTTACCGCCGATGGACGGGTTCTTCTCGACCAGGTAGACCTTGTAACCCGCGTTGGCCAGGTCGAGCGCGGCGAACATGCCGGACACGCCGCCCCCGATGACCAGCGAGGTGCGCGTTACATCCACAAACCTTTCTTTCAGGGGCTGCAGCAGGCCCGCTTTGGCTACCGCGCTGGCGACCAGTTTTTTCGCCTTGGCGGTGGCGCCCTCCTTGTCGTGCCAGTGCGCCCAGCTGTCCTGGTCGCGGATGTTCGCCATTTCCATCAAGTACTTGTTGAGCCCGCCGTCTTCCACCGCTTTGCGGAAGATCGGCTCGTGCGTGCGCGGCGTGCAGGCCGCTACCACCACCCGATCAATGAGGCCGTCCCTGATGTCCTGTTTGATCAATTCCTGGCCCGGGTCCGAGCACATGAAGAGGTAGTCCCGGGCCACGGCTACTCCTGGCAGTGTCTCGGCGTATTTTCTTACCTCTTCGACGTTTACAGCGCCGGCGATGTTCTCGCCGCAGTGGCATATATAGACACCAATCCTGGGCACCGTATCCCCTCCTAAAGAACAAAATAAGGAGCAGATTGCAATCCCTGCACGCTCGATGCAGTATTAGCTAGTTTCTGCTGAAAAACTCGTGTCACCGGCTTGCTTTTCCGGCATGTGAACCTTGACAGCTGATCATGGATCGGCCACTTGCGGCGGGTCAGGCCAGTTGAGTTATCCGGTGCAGATTATACCCCCAGATTGCGCCGCCAACCCAGCAGCGGGAGCCATCTGCCCCACGGTATAGGGGTGCGGTCCAGCCCGTAGCGCCGTTTGAGCACACTGATTGTGGCCTCCTCACCGGCACGCCAACGTTGCAACCGCCTGAACCAAGACTGCCGTTCGTACGTTCGCCGTTTAGTGTTCTGCTTACCCTGCAAGGCAGGCTAATTTGCTTGCTACCCAGTTCGGAAAGCCCACGCTCATTATCTGAACTCCAGAAGCCTCAGCCGGCCGCAGCTCGTTTGGGTACCCGTCCCGTACGGCGGCAGTGCTCGGTGACCCCGTCAACAGGTAGACCACTATCCGGCGGGTTACCCTGGATGACTTTGCACTCGGTGATCAGCCGCTCTTCACTTTCCGTAAGGCGGACTTTGTAACCAAACTCGGTGAGCTGTTTCAGTTTGCCACGTCGAATTGGCCGGGCATCAGGGTCGAAAATGCTTACCAGGCGATCCGCTAGGCTCAGGTGCCCGGCGTTAACCCGGCGTGCTTGTTCGATGACCCGGGCTGTGCGGTCCTGCACGGTCAGCAGGCGTTCGGCAATCCGTTTCACGACCGCGTTGCCACTGACCTGTACCTCATCCAGGACTTTGCTGGCTGCCTGCAGTACCTTGGTTCCGATGTCTGCTATTTCTGCGGTGATACGCCGTGCTTCTTGTCCCGCCTCACCTGTACAGCGGCGTAGAACCTTGGTGATGCTCAGCAACCGATTCCTGATGCTTCGCGTACGGTCCTGGAAATACTGGCCCGTGACTTGACCCAGGGCCTGTACTTGTTTGACCAACCGGGTGACAATGCGTACTCTGTCGTAGATCAAAAGGCGTCGGTGGGTGATGGATGTTGGCCCCGACGGCGGTCGTGTCAACCCGTATCTTGCGTGCCAATGCCTGGCCCTCTTCGCTTGCCTTGCGGACCAGGTGTTCGTTTAGAAGCCCCATATAATCACCACCGTCCGCGTCCAGACGCCGGCGGATCTTGGTTAAGCTCGTCGGATGGGGAACCGGCTGGTCCCAGGAAATGCTCAAAACCACCGCCAACTGATCCGGTCATTGACTAACGCACAGACCTGCCGGTCACTAAGGCCGTACTGGTGTTTCAGGGCGAGCATCCGCAGGTAGGTTTCTGCCGGAATCGACGGGCGGCCAGGCCGTTGGTGGTAATGGCCGCAGAACGGGCGGAAAAACCGCTCATCATTGAGACATTTATCTAGCTTGGCCAGGTCTTCGGGTAGGTCACGAAGATCGGGTGGCAGGAACGCATCGAAGAAGGTAATCTGGTCCGCCCGCACTTGCCGCAGTCGTAACATCAAGCGTCACCTCTGCAGGAACTCGCCCACTACCGCCGAACCATGGTCATCATAGGGATTCCCTCCTCGGCTGGTTGTGGTTTGGTCACTATAACCATTCACCGAGGTAACCGGAATCCCCTGTCCTATTTTGGGCTTTTCAAGGTCCGATCTCGAACTTTTTCAGCAGAAACCAGGTGTTGCGATTTCCTCCTTGTGAGCGGGTACATTACTGATGCCTGATAACACCGGCCGCCGGGTCGACGGACTACGACCAGCCCGCCGAGGCGACGGTCGGGCCCAAGCGGCTTGGCGAATCTTGACGAATAATGCCACTTTCGGGCAGCGGTTTATAGTGTTGCAGTATTTGTATGGTATTACTAGTAATAGCCTTATAACGCATCGCTTAGCATTATAATCCATCGCTCACTAAATAGCAAGTCCAACTCACGTTTGAGTCGAGAACCGCCGCGTGGACGGCAAGATCAAAGAGAGTTTCTGGAGCAGACGGAGGAGGTCTTCGCGTGCCTGAAACAAGGGATATCGGCCGTATAGTCCGGGCCTACCTGGCCGAACTGGCAAAGCACGGGATAAAGGTGGAACGCGCCTACCTCTTCGGTTCCCAGGCCAGGGGAGACACGCGGCCCGAAAGTGATATAGACCTGCTCCTGGTTTCTCGGGATTTCGCCACCGTGCCGGTGGCCGAGCAGTGGAGGATACTCGGAAAGGCAGCGCTGGCGCTTATGGAACCCGTGGAGGCGCTGACCTACACCCCGGAAGAGGTCGAGGCCCTCATGCAACAGGAGGGTAGCTTTGTCCGGCATATCTTGACCCGGCCGGAAACTATCGAGTACCACGTTTCAGAAGCCCAAAAGCAATGAAGTTTCATGCCCCCACGGCGGCGGCCAGCGCGATCCCGTGCAGAAGGTCGAACTCGCTCACGCGTACGGCCGGCGCCGCCAGGCCCTGCATTACGGCCCGCAGGATGCGCGCCCCGGCCGGGATGATGTCCGCCCGTTCCGGCTGCAACCCCGGCATGCGGCGCCGCTCCTCGAGGGTGGCGGCGAGGAGCGCCGCCAGCAACTCCTCCACCTCGCGGCGCGACAGGAGGTAGCCGTGCACCCGCGCGGGATCGTAAACTTCCAGCCTCTGGGCCATGGCCGCCAGGGTGGTGATGGTGCCCCCCACCCCGACCAGGTCCCACGACCTGCCGCGCAAGCGCGTCACAACCGGCGCCAGCGCGGCACTCAGCGCGGCGTCGTCCCTTCCGGACAGCGTCAGGCGCACCGCCCCCACCGGCAGGCTCGCCGACAAGAGCCCTCCTCCCTCCTGCCAGCAGAACTCGGTGC
>DMDP01000012.1 GCA_003445475.1 Peptococcaceae bacterium
GTGATTACGTGGGTCACGGCATAGGCCGTAAAATGCACGAAGACCCACAGGTGCCCAATTTTGGCCGGCCGGGGCGCGGCCCGCGCCTGGAGCCGGGGATGACCCTGGCCATCGAGCCGATGGTAAACGCAGGCACGTACGAGGTCGTGACACTCGATGACGGCTGGACGGTGGTGACGCGCGACGGGAGCCTGTCGGCGCACTTTGAGCACACGATTGCGATTACCAACGGCGCGGCCGAGATTCTTACGCGGCCCTGACAGCCCGTTGCGCTTTGACGGGAGGCAGGAGAATGCAGGAGAATATCGGCCCCGGACGGGTGGTGGTTTCGCTCGCCGGGCGCGATGCAGGCAGGCATTATATCGTTCTCGGCGTGACGGACGGAGCACGGGTGTTGGTCGTCGACGGTTTGTCCCGAAGGGTGCTTAACCCGAAAAAAAAGAACCCCAAGCACCTCAGGGCGTGTTCTTATGTGGCGGAAGAGGTGAGAGGAAAGGTGGCGCGCGGCGAGCGGATAACGGATGCCGAAATACGGAGGGCGTTGCAGGTGTTTCTGGAGAAGGAGGGGTGCTGATGGGTGGTAAAGAGGTTATCGAGGTTGAAGGAACGGTTATCGAACCCCTCCCCAACGCCATGTTCCGCGTCGAACTGCCCAACGGGCACAAGGTTTTGGCCCACGTTTCGGGCAAGATCAGGATGAATTTTATCCGCATTCTGCCGGGTGACCGGGTGCTGCTGGAGCTTTCGCCCTATGATCTCACCCGGGGCCGCATTGTATACCGCTACAAGTAAGGTATCGGGAGGGGTAGCCGTGAAGGTCAGACCATCGGTAAAATTGATCTGTGAGAAGTGCAAAATCATTCGCCGCAAGGGCAGGGTAATCGTGATATGCGAAAACCCCAAGCACAAGCAGCGGCAGGGATAAGGGGGTGAAGGGGTTTGGCACGCATTGCCGGGATTGACCTGCCACGAGACAAGCGCGTAGAGGTGGCCCTCACCTACATTTTCGGGATCGGCCGCTCTACTTCCAGGAGGATTTTGCAGGCAACCGGGGTTAGTCCCGATACGCGCGTTAAGAACCTGACGGAAGAAGAGATTACGCGCTTGCGGGAATACATCGATAAGAACCTCAAGGTTGAAGGGGATTTGCGCCGTGAGGTGGCGATGAACATCAAGCGCCTCATGGATATCGGTTGTTACCGCGGCCTGCGGCACCGGCGCGGCCTGCCGGTGCGGGGTCAGCGCACCAGGACCAATGCGCGCACGCGCAAGGGGCCGCGCAAGACGGTCGGTGTCCGCAGGAAGAAGTAAAGGGGGAAGAGATTTTGGCGCGGCGTGTTAGAACGCGGAAGAAAGAAAAAAAGCATGTCGAGCAGGGTGTCGCCCACATCAAGTCGACGTTCAATAATACCGTGATTACCATCTCCGACCCGCAGGGGAACACCATCACGTGGGCCAGCGCGGGTACCGTCGGGTTTAAGGGATCGCGCAAGAGCACGCCCTTTGCGGCGCAGCTGGCCGCGGAGAAGGCGGCAAGGGAAGCGATGGAGCACGGGATGAAAGAAGTCGCCGTTTTCGTGAAAGGCCCGGGCGCGGGCCGGGAGGCGGCCATCCGCTCCCTCCAGGCCGCGGGCCTGCAGGTAAGCCTTATTAAAGACGTTACGCCCATTCCACACAACGGTTGCCGGCCGCCGAAGCGCCGGCGCGTCTAGAAGTTTACAAGGAGGTAGATTATGGCAAGATACACTGGGCCACGCTGCCGGCTCTGCCGCCGGGAAGGCGTGAAGCTCTATCTGAAAGGAGACCGCTGTTATTCGCCGCGCTGCGCGCTGGACAGGCGTCCCTTCGCGCCGGGGCAGCACGGTCGCGGCAGGAAGAAGGTAACCGAGTACGCCCTGCAGATCAGGGAAAAACAAAAGGTGCGGCGGATTTACGGTGTGCTGGAGACCCAGTTCCGCAATTACTTCGCGAAGGCCGAGCGCCAGCCGGGGATAACGGGCGAAAATCTCTTGCGGTTGCTTGAGCGTCGTCTGGACAACGTCGTCTACCGGCTGGGTCTGGCGGCGTCCCGGAGCGAAGCGCGGCAGCTGGTACGGCACGGGCATTTTCTCGTCAACGGGCGCAAGGTTGACATCCCGTCATTCCAGGTGCGTACCGGCGATACCATTACGTTGCGGCAAGAGAGCCGGTCCATACCGCGAATCCAGGAGTTAATGGAACGCGCAGCCGAGAAAGAGCCACCGGCCTGGCTGACTTACGATCCGGATCAGGCGACGGGACGGGTTGTTGCCCTTCCTTCGCGGGATCAGATCGACGTTCCCGTAAAGGAACACCTGATCGTGGAGCTGTACTCGCGCTAATCGGCTGGCCAGGAGGGGTCTTAATGCTGGAAATCGAAAAACCGCGGATCGAGTGTCTGGATATAGACGCCGACGGCACCTACGGCAGGTTCATCGTGGAGCCCCTCGAAAGGGGCTTTGGCATCACCCTGGGGAACTCCCTGCGCCGGGTGTTGCTTTCCTCCCTGCCGGGGGCGGCGGTGACGGCGGTGAAGATCGAGGGTGTGCTGCACGAATTCAGCACCATTCCCGGCGTGCGCGAGGACGTAACGGAAATCATCCTTAACCTGAAAGAGTTGCGGCTGAAGCTGCACACCGACGAAGAGAAAACGTTGCGGATAGAAGCCGACCGCGCAGGAGAGATCCGCGCCCGCGACATCATTGCCGACGCCGACGTCGAAATTTTAAACCCCGACCTCTACATCGCCACCCTGGACGACGGGGGGCGGCTTTTCGCCGAGATTACCGTGGCCAAAGGGCGCGGCTACGTGCCGGCCGAAAAGAACAAGAAAGGGAACCACGTTATCGGGATTATCCCGGTGGACGCCATCTTTTCGCCGGTGCGCAAGGTGAACTTCGTTGTCGACAAGACGCGGGTGGGGCACGAAACCAGCCTGGATAAACTTACGCTCGAGGTCTGGACGGACGGGAGCATCCGCCCGGACGAGGCGGTGAGCCTGGCCGCCCGCATCCTGGGCGAGCACCTGCGCCTGTTTATCAACCTTACCGAGTCGGTGAACGACGTGGAAATCATGGTGGAGAAGGAAGAAGAAAAGAAAAACAAGATCCTGGAGATGCCCATCGAGGAACTGGATCTCTCCGTGCGGTCTTACAACTGTCTCAAGCGGGCCGGGATCAATACCGTCGAGGACCTCATCCAGCGCAACGAGGAAGAGATGATGAAGGTGCGCAACCTGGGCAAGAAGTCGCTGGAGGAAGTGGTCAAAAAACTCGGCGAACTCGGCCTGAGCCTGCGCAAGGACGACGAGTAAGGGGGAGAAGGCATGGGCTACCGCAAATTAGGCGTCAAGAGCGATCACCGGCGCGCCTTGCTGCGCAACCAGGTGACCTCGCTTTTCAAGCACGGGCGCATTAAGACCACCGAACCGCGGGCGAAGGAGGTTAAGGCGCTGGCGGAGAAGATGATCACTCTGGCCAAGCGCGGCGACCTGGCCGCGCGCCGCCAGGTGCTGGCCTTCGTCTGGGAGGAGAGTGTGGTCCGCAAACTCTTCGATAACATCGCCCCCAAGTACGATGAACGCGCCGGCGGCTACACCCGCATCGTCAAGCTCGGCCACCGCCGGGGTGACGGGGCGCCGCTGGTGATGTTGGAATTGCTCTAAGCATGCGGAACATAAAGGTTGTCCTGGCCTACGACGGAACCCGCTACTGCGGGTTCCAAAAACAGCCGGGCGGGTTGCCGACCGTCCAGGGCGTCCTGGAGGAGAGTCTCGCGCGGCTGGCCGGGAGGGAAATCAGGGTAACGGCGGCCGGTCGGACCGACGCGGGCGTGCACGCGCGGGGACAGGTCGTCAATTTTTTTACGGACTGGACGGTGCCCACGGACAGGGTAGTCGCTGCCCTGAACGGCCTCCTCCCGGACGATATCGCCGCCCTCGCTGCCGAAGAGGTTCCGGCCGCGTTCCACGCCCGCAAGAGCGCCCGCACCAAGACCTACGTATACACCGTATACAACGCGCCGGTGCGCCACCCGCTGCACCGGCTTTACGCCCTGCATGTGGACCGGCCGCTGGATGTGGACGGGATGCGGGCGGCGGTCGCCCACCTTGCGGGCAGGCACGACTTCAGCTCCTTCCAGAACACCGGGCGTCCGGTGGCTTCCGCCGTGCGGCACCTGTACGAAGGCCGCGTCGAACGGGACGGCCCCTTCGTGAGGTTTACCTTCCGTGCCGACGGCTTTCTCTACCAGATGGTGCGGATCATGGTGGGCACCCTGCTGGAAGTCGGCCTCGGGCGGCTCCAACCGGACGCGGTCGGCGCGATTCTCGTTGCGCGCGACCGCGCCCAGGCGGGCCCCACCGCCGCGCCCCACGGCCTGTGCCTGGAGCACGTGGAGTATTAGGGGTGGGGGGAGGGGCCGGCCCGGGGGCCGGCCTGAGGGGTTTTCGGTCTGGAGCAGGGAAACTTAAAAGCCCAGCTTGTAATCGATGGCAACAGACGCGGTGACCTCCACCTGTCCGGGTTCGATGATAGCGCCGGCCTCACCAGCCCCGACCTTTTGGGCCGAATAACGCAAGGGGACGGGGCCGTACACGTTTTCCACGCGTACCGCGGCGATGCCGACAATCTTCGCGCCAAGGGCCCTGGCCACCACCTCGGCCTTGGCCCGCGCCTCCTTGACGGCATTCTGCAACGCCAGGGCGCGTTCCGCGGCGTCGTTTTTCTTGAAGAAATGGATGCCGTGGCTCTGGTTGGCGCCGGCCGCAAAACCGGCGTCGAGCACCGCTCCAATCTTGCCGGGGTCATCCACAGTTACGCGGATATTATTGTTTACCCGGTAACCAACGATCTTTGCCTTGTCCGGTCCCTTGATCGGTTCTTCGTAAATGGGCCATACGCTGAACTCCACGGTCTGGAGGTTCTCGCGGGGTATCCCTAGGGCAACAATGGCCTTGATGACGCTTGCCACCAGGCGGGTGTTCTCCTGCTGCGCCTCCTGGGCCGTCCTGGCGGTGGTGGTAACGCCAAGGGTGACGGCGGCGGTGTCCGGCGCCACGGCGACGCGCCCGGTGCCGGTTACCGAAAGCACGATCGTATCCTGTTTGGCGGGCTCCGCGGCGACGGCCTGCCCGGCAACGACAACAAGAGACAGCGCGGCAACTAAAAGGATTACGAGGAGCCTTTGCGGCATTGACTCCACCTCCGGTAGTTTTATTGTCCCCACCCTCTTCTGGTGTTCTTTCTGGATATAATCCATCAGAAGGGTTCTGTATGACAGGGCGTGTTCAAATTTTTCAAGTCTTACAGGTCCCGCCCGTTAAAGATGCGTACGGCAAGCGCCAGGGCGACGCAGGCGTACAGCAGGGTGTAGACTAGCATCCAGAGGCTGGGCTCGGAGAGGCTGCCGAGCGGGCCCATCTGCCTTACCGCCGCCAGGGGATCCGCGGTGGCGGCGGGCAGCACG
>DMDP01000090.1 GCA_003445475.1 Peptococcaceae bacterium
CTCAAGGTCATTGACCTGCTGTACCGCGGCCACTTCGGCGACATGTTCGCCGGGACCACGGCCTCGAACCTGTTCCTTGTGGAGATGATCGTCGGGGTAATCATCCCGATCATCATGTACGCCACGCCGAGCATCAGGAACAACCCCGGCGGCCTGATCCTGGCTTCGTCGCTGGTGGTCGGCGGCGTGATCCTGAACCGGCTGAACGTGGTCTTCACCGGGATGGCGGAGGCCATGGGCGGTTCCTACTTCCCGTCCTGGATGGAGTTCACGGTTACCGCCGGCCTGATTGCGGGTGCGGTCCTGGTGTACTGCTTCGTCGTGGAGAATTTCTCGATTCTCCCCGAGGAGCACGCGGCCAAGCCGTCCGTGGTCGGCAAAGGCGTGGCGGCCCAGGCATAAGCCTGTGTTACAAGATACTAGGGGGACGGAGTTGATTTCCGTCCCCTTTTTTGTTAGGATGATGGCGTGCCCATTTGGGTGGAGCGTTTGCGCAAGAGGGAGAAGGAGTGGGAAAATGTCTCGCCCGCCGGAAGTTTTCGTTCCCGAAGACATGATCGCGTTTTACAAAGAGCTGCTTGGCATTACCCCTGACGAGGGAACGGTACGCGCGGCACCTCCGGGCCCGGAGGAAAAGAAGCAGTGGGAGGCGGGCGTGCCGCTCCTGCTGGTGGCTCCCCCGTCCGTCGACACGGCGGCATTCTTTGCCCTGTTGCGGCGCGTGGCGGATGCCGCCGTCAAGCACAACCCGGGGCTGGCGCAAGACGTGACGCAGGTGCTGGAAGCTCTGCCGGCCGACCCGGTGGAACAGGAAATGTTTGTCGCTTCCGTGCTGTCACGTGAAGGCACCCGCCTGGAGCAACTGGTGCGTGATGCGCATCTATCGCCGGAGACCCTGGGCTTTCTCGTCAACCATGCTTTGAAGCCGATTATGCGTGCCTATGCTCAAGAAGCGGCCGGGTGGTGTAATACGGAAGAGTGGCAGCGCGGCATCTGCCCGGTCTGCGGCGGCCGCCCGAGCCTGGCCATTCTGGAGAAGGAGGTTGGCCGCCGCTACCTGTACTGCGGCCTGTGTGAAACCCGCTGGCGCTACAAGCGCATAGGATGTCCCTTCTGCGAGACGGAGGCACCGGACGGGCAGGAGTTCTTCACCCTGGAAGGAAACGACAAGTACCGTATCTACGTGTGCAGCACTTGCCGGGGGTACCTCAAGACCATCGACGAGCGCCGGGCCGGCGAAGAAGAAATCGATCTCTTTTGGGAAGATATCGGCACCGTGCATTTGGATATCCTGGCCATGCGGGAGGGGTACGTCAACCGGAGTCTGGAACCGGTTTAGGCTGAGGCGCACGGACGCGGTCCGTGCGCTTTTTCGCGCACGCGGGGGCCGTTCGCAAGCTTGCAAGCCCGTAATTGCTTTGCCGGGAGTTATCCGTTATTATGTACTTAACCAATCAATTTCCTGGGGGTGAGGCGAATGGAGCGGTGGTTGTTGGCGCTTATTCTCTATGGGGCTATTCCTTTGTTCATGATCCTCGGCGCGATCCTGCCTTCCGAAGACCACTAGGGGGGTTCGGCGGCGCCTGATACTGTGCCAACAAGTGCTTGACTCGGGGACATACCTGTATTATATTGACTAACAAACGGCGGTCGGAGCCGCCGGAGTCATTATCGGGTAACCGCCGGCAAGGCTGGAGACGGCAACCTAAAGAAGTAAATACAAAGGAGAACCGAGCCACGGAGGTTCGGGAATGGACCGTACTTCCGTGGCGCTTTGTTTTTGGGGGTGATAGGCCAACGTACAGAGGGTAGCGCCTGAAGGGGCCTTTCTTCTGTGACTTTCGCTATCTGAGGAGGGAAAGAAATGAGAAAGAATTTCATTCCTGCCGCGCTGATATTTGTGCTGGTGATCGGCGCCTTGCTAACCGGTTGTGGTGGCGGCACCGCACCAGAAACCGAGTCGCAAGACGTGGCCAAAACCGGGACGCTCGAATTTCGCGCTAACGGGGAAGATTTCATCCGCCAGGGGTTTGTTTCGAAGGACGGCTGGGCCCTTGCCTTCGATCACGTCTATGTTACCCTTGCCGATGTCACCGCGTATCAGGCCAGTCCTCCCTATGATCCGGACAAGGGTGGGGACGTCCAGGCCAAGGTCAAGGTAAGCCTCCCCGGTACGCATACCGTAGACCTGGCGGAGGGTGATGAAAACGCTCCGCCCATCCTGGTCGGCGAAGTGAAGGACGCGCCTGCAGGTCATTATAACGCCATATCCTGGAAGATGATCAAGGCACCCGAAGGTCCCGCCGAGGGGTATGCTCTCGTTATTATCGGCAAGGCGGAGAAGGAAGGAAGGACCATTGACTTTAATATTAAATTCGATCAGCAGTATGCCTTCACGGGCGGAGAATATGTTGGTGACCAGCGCAAGGGCATCCTCGAGGAGAACGGCACCGCCGACCTGGAGATGACCTTCCACTTTGACCACATCTTCGGCGACGCCGAAACACCTGCCGATGACGAACTGAACGTCGGTGCCTTGGGCTTCGAACCCTTTGCCGCGCTGGCCGAAAACGGCAAGGTGGACGCCGATACGGCTGCGCTCAAGGCCAGGCTCTCTCCGGCCGATTACCAGAAGCTGGAGGAAGTGCTGCCGACTCTCGGGCACGTGGGCGAGGGCCACTGCCACTGCGAAGCTATATAGACGTTGGGTGGACAACCCTCTCCTCCCGGGGATCGGCCCGGGAGGAGAGGGTCCCTGCGTAAAGGAGGTTGACGATGAAGCAAAAACTGTTTGTTGCCCTGGCCGTCTCTTTTATTCTGGTGGCTATTCCGGTCACAGCGTTTGCCCACGGGGCCAGGATTACGTACCAGACCAGAACGGCCATAGAGATTACCGCCGCCTACGATACGGGCGAGCCCATGGAAGGAGCCCAGGTAACGATTTACGCACCCGATGACCCTTCGACTCCCTGCTTCACCGGGGTGTGCGATGAGAACGGGCGCTTCACCTTTACGCCCGATCTTTCCAAGCCGGGGACCTGGGATGTCCAGGTGCGCCACGCCGGCCACGGCGGGATCATTCATATTCCTGTGGGTGAGGAGACGGCGGCACAGGGAGGCACCTGCTACACCCCGTTGCAGATCGTCCTGATGGCGGCCTGCGTGGTATGGGGGTTGGTGGGCACGGCGCTGTTTTTTGCGAGGAGGAAGGCTTGATGCATATCCCGGATGGTATTCTGCCCGCTTCCGTTTGCCTCGGCGGGTACGCGACGGCCGGGGCGGCTACCTGGTATAGTCTCCGGAAGATACGCCGTAAAGAGAATCCCCGTGAGGGTATCCCCAAGGCGTCACTTCTTACGGCTGCCTTTTTTGTGGCTTCGTGGATCCACGTTCCGGTGCCTCCCACCAGCGTCCACCTGGTACTCAACGGGCTTTTGGGGGTGGTGCTGGGGTATTACGCTTTTCCGGCCATTCTCATCGGCCTCTTTTTCCAGGCGGTGATGTTCCAGCACGGCGGCCTGACGACGCTGGGAGTGAATGCCACCGTTATGGGAGTACCGGCGCTCCTGGCCTACTACGTGTTTCGGCTCCGCAACTTCCTTGGCAAGGGCAGCCGGGTTGGAACGGGCTTGTGCGCTTTCCTGGCCGGGGCGCTTGGCATCGGCCTTGCGGCGGCGGCCGCCATGACCATTCTGATTACGACAATGCCTGCCGGGATCGGTACCGAGGCGGAGCGAACGAGTATTTACGCCCTGACCCTGGCCCATGTCCCGCTAATGGTCATCGAAGGCGCCTTCACGGCCCTGGTGGCCCTGTTCCTCCAACGGGTAAAACCGATGCTGCTGGAGGGCTGATGCGTGAAGTTACGGTTGGACGCTTACGTCGATCTCGCCTCTCCCCTGCACTGTTGGGAGCCAAGGTGTAAACTCGTAGCCCTCACCGCGTTGATTTTTGCCTTTTCCTTTGTTCGCGAACTGCGCCTTTTGCCGGCGATGCTGGCGGTCAGCACCGTTCTGTATGTTCTGTCGAGGCTCCCCCTTTCTTTTCTCGTGGCCCGGCTGCGTTTGCCCGGCTTCTTCTTCCTGGTCGTGGCCTTACTTCTGCCTTTTCTCTCGGGCACGACCCCCTTTTTTCATCTCGGGCCTCTCGTCGTAAAAAAGGAGGGCTGCCTGCACCTGCTCTTAATCACGGTCAAATTTCTTTCCATCCTGACCGCCGGGATCGTCCTTTTCGGCACCACGCGCTTGCTAACGCTCGTCAAGGCCATGGCGGCGCTGGGTCTGCCCACCATCCTGGCCGACATGACCGTTTTCTCCTACCGGTACCTCTATGAAATCGGCGATAACCTGAGGGCGATGCAAACGGGTACGCGCCTCCGGGGGTTTCGCACCCGATCTTTCAGGGGCCTCGGCACTCTTGCTTCGCTGGTGGGCACGCTTCTGGTACACAGCTACGAGCAGGCGGACAGCGTTTTTAAAGCGGCGACCTTGCGCGGGTACGGCCGGTCCGTCTCGAGCCGCGGCGATTTTCAAGCGCACCCACAGGACCTGGCCGGCCTCCTGGTCGGTCTCCTCACGGCGGCGGCATTCGTTGTTGCCGAGATGTTCCTGCGGCAATGGGGAGGGAAGCCTTAATGGGACAGGGCGAACCGGTGCTGGCGGTTTCCGGACTTTCGTACAATTATCCGGATAAGCCCCACGTGCTGCAGGATGTCAGCCTGAAGGTGTGGGCGGGGGAACGGGTCGGTATTATCGGTCCCAACGGAGCGGGTAAAACAACCCTGTTTCTCCTGATTTGCGGTGTACTCAAGCCGGTCGCCGGCGAGATTCGCCTGTTTGGAAAACCGGTGCTACCGGGGGCCTTTATCCCGGAGGTCGGCATGGTTTTCCAGAACCCGGATGACCAGCTGTTCTGCCCCTCCGTGAAGGAAGACGTGGCGTTCGGCCCGCGGAATCTGGGGCTGCCGAGGGAGGAAGTGGAGGCCAGGGTTGCGGAGGCCTTCGCCGTCACGGGCACCTCCGATCTGGCCGACCGTGCGCCGCACCACCTTTCCGGCGGCGAGAAGCGACTTGTGGCCATTGCCGGGGTACTGGCGATGCGTCCCAGGCTTGTGATCTATGACGAACCGACCTCCAATCTCGACATCCGTTATCGACGCCGCCTGATCAATTTTCTCCTCGCGGCCCAGGAAACCATGCTTATCGCGTCCCACGATTTGGAGTTTATCCTGGAGGTATGCAACCGCGTCGTCTTGCTGGACGGGGGCCGTATCATTGCGAACGGTAATCCGCGGGGGGTGATGGGCGATGTTGCCTTAATGGAGGCACACGGCCTGGAAAGACCCCATTCCCTCGTTCCCCACGCCGAGCCGCACCATCGGGGAGTGGGATGATTGGCCCTGCCCTTTCCGCAGCAGGGCCCACTGCCGTCCCAACGTTCTCGCGGCACGGGTTCTAAAGCGCGTATACCTCCTCGGGGTGCGGGACGGGGATACCGCGGCCGCGCAAGAGGTCGGCGGCCCGGTCGACGTCCTCCACCTTGAGAATTACAAGGGCCCGTCCGGACACCTTAGAGACGAAGGCGTACAGGTATTCGATGTTGAGGCCCGCCTCTTCCAGAATGGTAAGGGCTTCGGCCAGGCCGCCCGGCCGGTCGGGCACCTGCACGGCAATCACGTT
>DMDP01000028.1 GCA_003445475.1 Peptococcaceae bacterium
CCGGATCTGTCGTAAAGCTCCGAAACCAGGGCGAAGATATCCCGCACCGACGCCTTTTCCGCCACGAGCGCGCTCAGGAAGCCGTCGACCTCGCGGCTCACATCGGCGAGACCTTCGAGAGTCTGTTGGGCCTCGATCCGGTGCGCAATCCAGAACGTACCCGTACTGCGGGCCTTCACCAGATCGACGATGCTCACGATCCCCGCCAGCATGCTCCTGTCCGTTACAACCAGGTGTTTCACGCCGTGCTTAATCACTTCCAGCATCGCCTGGTTCAGGTACGCGTCGCGGTTGATGGTCACGAGCCTTCGGTTCATTACCTCCAGCGCGCTGCATTCTTCCAACCGGTAGCGGCGTTCGGCAATCAACTGGTTCACCAGATCCCGTTCCGTGATCAGCCCCACCGGCTGACCCTCGCTGTCGATGACCACCACGGCGCTTATGTTGTGCTCCTGCATGAGGGCCGCCACGCCCGTTACCGGGTCGTGGACCCGGCAGGTTATGACCGGGCTGGACATTAGTTCTCCCACCCGCCGCCGGAAAAGGGGTGATTCGGCCCGCCCGTGCGTTTCACCCGCCTGTTCCGCCACGATTTCCTCGTAGAGGCTGCGCATCCGCTCCAGAAGCGTACGGCTGAAAAAGGCGGCGACGCCCCCGTTATGGTAGATCAGGCTTTCAAAGACCTCCCGCGGGATAACCAGGCAGGTAAGATCTTCCTTCGCCATGACCGAACCGGGATACGTCGCGTCGGTCAACACCACCGTTTCCCCGAAGAATTCGCCCGGGCGCCGGTAGCCCACGACGGTGGCCGCCCCCTGCTCTCCGGCAACCGTCACCTCCGCCAGCCCCTCGACCACCAGGAAGAGTTTCTGGAGGCTGGGCGTCCCCTGCCGGAAAATGTACGTTCCCCGGGGGAATTTCTCCAGCGCGAGTTGCGGGACCAGCCGGGCAATCATCTCTTCGTCGAGCGTATTAAAAGGAGGCATTTTTTTGAGGATGGCGCTGATACGCTCTTTGCCGCCCAAAGCCTTCACTCCCTTAAAGACGCGCTCCGCCGGCGCTGCCGGTGTTTTGCCTCCTATGTTGCCATGTTACCACATTTCATATAAAGGCTTAACTTTAAACTCTCCCTGCATACCGGCGCCGGGCCCCCGCATGTGGGGACCCGGCTCCCACCGGTCTTCTACTCGGCCCCTACGGCCAGGTACGTCCTTACCTTCTGGACCTCGAATTGCGCTTGGGCCTTCCTGTCCGGAACGAGAAGCGAGACCGCGAAGGCCACCGCGAAACTCGCCGTCATGGAGACGATGGCCGGGTTCTTCAGCGGGAATACGGCCGCCGGGTTCTTCAATACGTCGACCCAGACCGTGGGACTGAGTATAATAAGAAGGGTGGCCAGGATGGCGCCCACCAGGATGGACGCGGTGGCACCGGCCGTACTCAACCGCTTCCACGTGATGGACAGTAACAGCGCCGGGAAGTTCGCGCTACAGGCCACCGCGAAGGCCAGGCCCACCATGAAAGCCACGTTCTGACCTTTGAAGAGAATGCCGAGCAGGATCGCCAGGAGTCCAACGAGAACGGTGGCGATCCTTGCCACCCTGACCTGTTCCCGCTCGTTGGCGTGCCCGCCCTTGACCACGTTAACGTATATGTCGTGGGAGAGCGCGGACGCGCCCGCAAGCGTCAGGCCCGCGACCACCGCCAGGATGGTGGCAAAGGCCACCGCCGCGATGAACCCGAGGAAGGGCGTGCCGCCCAGCAACTCCGCCAGGAGCGGCGCCGCCATGTTGCCCCCCTTGTCGATCTTCGCAATCAGGTCGCGCCCGACAAGCACCGACGCGCTGAAGCCCACCAGGGGAATGATGCAGTAGAAGTAGCCGATGAACCCCGTAGCCCACGCGATGGATTTGCGCGCCTCCTTGGCGTCGGGGACGGTATAGAACCGCATCAGGATGTGCGGCAGCCCCAGGAGGCCGAACATCAGCGCCAGGCCCAGCGATACCGCGTCCAGCGGGTTCGTGATGAGGCCGCCCGGCTCGAGCGCCGCCTGGCCGTAGTTGGCCGCCACCGCCGCGTAGAGGCTTCCCGGGTTGAAGCCGAACTGGGCCATGCCGAGGAGCATCAGCAGCGTGACACCGCCGAGTAACAGACACGCCTTGATGATCTGCACCCACGTCGTGGCGATCATCCCACCGAAAAGCACGTACACAAGCATTACCACGCCGACGATGACCACGGCCACCTCGTAGGGCAGGCCGAACATCAGTTTGATCAGGCTCCCCGCGCCGACCATCTGGGCGATGGTGTAAAAGACGACGGTTAGAATGCCGCCCACGGCAGAGGCCAGACGGATGGGCCTGTTGGCGAGCCTGTAGGCCAGCACGTCGGCAAAGGTGTACTTGCCCAGATTGCGTAGCGGCTCGGCGATGAGAAACAGCAGCACCGGCCATCCCACCAGCCAGCCCGTGGCATAAATCATGCCGTCGAAACCCTTAAGCGCAACCAGGCCGGCAATTCCCAGAAAGGACGCCGCGCTCATGTAGTCGCCGGCCAGGGCCAGCCCGTTCTGAAATCCCGTGATCTGGCGCGCCGCCGCGTAATACTCGGTGGTGGTCTTCGTCCTTCGCGCGGCCCAGTAGGTAATCAGGAGCGATACGGCCACGAAACAGAGGAAAAACAGGATTGCGGATGCCGTCGGCTGTCCGAGTGTGGTTTGCATACAGACACCTCCCCGCTACCTTTCGAGCTTCTCGTTGAGCGTGGCAACGATCCGGTCGTACCTGGCGTTCGCCCACAAGACATAGACCAGGGTAAGGACGAAAGAGATGACGATTACCAGGACGGCTAAGGGGATGCCCAGGGTGGTAGCCACGCCTATTTTGGTCGACAGGGTGTCTCTCGCCACCCCAACCATAATAACGAATCCGTAATAGGTGATGAACACGAGCAGGGTGAGGATGCCGGCCATCACCCACCTGCTGGTGACCAGCTTCTTGAACTCCGGCGCTTCTTCAATCTCCTTAACGGATCGGATCACAGAACCCCCTCCTTTGTCCCTTCTTCCCGGGTTGGTGCGTGGGATACGGAAAACCTAAGTCATGCAGACACCTCCCTGCCTGAGCTGATCCCGGGGGTAGGGACGCCGGCAAAAAGGTCTTGGGGCAACACCATATACTTTGGGGTGATTATAGGATGCAGCAGGCGCGAACGGAAGAGTTAGGCGGCAAAACGCCGCTATTTCCGTGTCAAACGAAGGATACGGGGGCGAACGGCAGTGGGAAGGCTGAGCGGCGCGGCTTCACCGTTCAGGCCGGGTTTTCGACCGCTCGCCGCTCAATCCCCCTCGCACGCCTGCCACTTGCGGAGCGCTTTTTCCAGAAAGCGCGTCTCCTCCACGACGACCCGCACGTGGGTGCCGCGGCCGATAACCTCGATTTCGTCACGGGCTTCAACCTCGAACACCAGGCGGCGCCCCTCGACTGCCGCCAGCTTGGCTACCGCCCGCACGTCCATGCCGGGCGGTGTGGCCGCAATATGCTCCACGTCCAGTTTCACGCCCACCGAGGTATGGCCGGCCGGGAGACGGCCCCGCACGCATGCCACGGCGGCGGCCTCCATCAAAGCCACCATCCGCGGCGTCGACAGGACCGGGACCTCCCCGCTTCCCTGCGCCTGGGCAGTGTCCTTCACCCTGACGGCCATATGGCACGTACCGGTAAGGCCTGGGGCCAGTTCCATCCGCGTGTTCACCTCCGTTACGAGATCGGCGCCCGGGAAAAAGAAAACCACGAAGATGCGTCGGGACTTTTTCGGGCACCTTCATGGTTTCCAACAGGTGGTGGCTTCCGCCACCACAACCCCCGGGACCTTGCTACCAGTTTAATCGACCATCACCCGCCGGACAACGGATTTGCTCCTAACGGTCGAAATCGACCACCGTGAGGTTGTAAAAGGCCCCTCTCCGGTAGAAGAGGGGCCTTAACCTTTTCGTGTGAACCTACGACTCCCTGCTTTCGTACTTGCGCTTCAACTCTGCGATCACGGCCGGGTCCGCCAGCGTGGTGGTGTCGCCCAGCGCCCGCCCTTCGGCGATGTCGCGCAACAACCGCCGCATGATCTTGCCGCTCCTGGTCTTGGGCAGCTCCGCCGTGAAGAAGACATCGTCCGGCCGGGCGATGGCGCCGATCTTCTTGACCACGTGCGCCTTCAACTCGTCCTGGAATTCGCTCCGCTGCCGGGCCCCGCTCTTGAGCTGCTCGAAGGCGTGCGCCTTCAGCGTGACAAACACCGAGATGGCCTGACCTTTGATGGCGTGGCTCTTGCCGATGGCGGCGGCCTCCGCCACCCACGGGTGATCCACCAGCGCGCTCTCCACCTCCATGGTGCTCAGCCGGTGGCCGGCGACGTTGATGACGTCGTCCACCCGGCCAAGAATCCAGTAGTAGTTGTGGTAGTCGCGGCGGGCGCCGTCGCCGGCGAAGTAAAGCATCTTACCGGGAATCTTGTTCCAGTACGTGTCAACGTAACGCTGATCGTCACCGTAAATGGTGCGGAGCATGGCCGGCCACGGTTCCTTGATTGCCAGGAACCCGCCCTTGCCGAGCATCACCGAGTTCCCGTCCTTGTCAACCACATCCACCTCGATGCCCGGAAAGGGGACGGTGGCCGACCCCGGCTTGAGCGGGGTAACGCCGGGCAACGGGGTGATCATGATCATGCCCGTCTCCGTCTGCCACCAGGTGTCCACGATCGGGCAGCGCTCGCCGCCGATGTTCTTGTGGTACCAGACCCAGGCCTCGGGGTTGATCGGCTCGCCCACCGTGCCCAGGAGGCGCAGGCTTGAAAGGTCGTAGCGACCGGGCCATTCGTCTCCCCACTTCATAAAGGCGCGGATCGCCGTCGGCGCGGTGTAGAAGACGTTGACGTGGTACTTCTCGACTATGGCCCAGAAGCGGCCGGGGTTCGGCCAGTCGGGCGCCCCTTCGTAGAGCAGCACGGTCGTGCCGTTGGCCAGGGGGCCGTAAACCACGTAGCTGTGCCCCGTGATCCAGCCGATGTCGGCGGTGCACCAGTAAACGTCGTCGTCTTTGATGTCGAACACCATGTAGTGCGTGGTCGAGGTCCCCACCAGGTAGCCGCCGGTGGTGTGCACCACGCCTTTCGGCTTGCCGGTGGTGCCGCTGGTGTAAAGGATAAACAGGATGTCCTCGGCGTCCACCTCTTCGCAGGGGCAGCCGGTCGGCGTTTCCTCCGCCATCTCGTGGTACCAGTAATCGCGCCCGTCCAGCATGGATACCTCCTGCCCGGTGCGCTTGACCACGAGCACTTTTTCAACGCAGGGGGTTTCGGCGAGGGCCGCATCGGCGTTATGCTTCAGGGGTACGATTTTGCCCCGCCGCCAGCCGCCGTCGGCGGTAATGAGCACCTTGGCCTGCGCGTCAAGAATGCGGTCGCGCAGCGACTCCGAACTGAAGCCGCCGAAGACGACGCTGTGCGGCGCCCCGAGGCGCGCGCAGGCGAGCATCGCCACGACCGCCTCCGGGATCATCGGCATGTAGATGGCCACGCGGTCGCCCTTCTGCACGCCGAGCTTCTTGAGGATGTTGGCGAACCGCGTCACTTCGCGGTACAGATCCCAGTACGTCAGCACACGGCTGTCTCCCGGCTCGCCTTCGAAGATGATTGCCGCCTTGTTTTTTCGCCAGGTCTTCAGGTGGCGGTCGATGCAGTTGTAACAAGCGTTCAATTTTCCGTTGACAAACCACTTGGCGAAAGGAGGGTTCCACTCCAGCACCTTATCCCATTTGCGGAACCAATCCAGGCGCTCGGCCTGCATCGCCCAAAAGATTTTCGGGTTGGCCCGCGCCTCCGCGTAAATCTCCCTGCTTTTAATGTTGGCCTGCTGCGTAAACTCTTCCGGCGGGTGGAATATCCGGTCCTCCTCCAAAAGCGTGTCGATAGTAGCCTTCTTGACGGCCACCTCAACCCCCCCTCAAGGTAAATAAGCAAAAAACTGGTTCCCCTGTGAGGGATTATACACGCCGCCGGCCACCCGGGAAACAAATACAAGGTAAACGGTCGCATGCACCGCCCAACGGTGGAATTCGCGGGTTGAACGGTTGTAAAAAGAGAAGGGCGCCGGCAGGATACGACTACCTTGTTTGGCGAATATCCAATTAAGGAGTTGATGGGTGTGATCTGGAACCAGGTTGAGACCCTGCCGCGCGAAGAAGTCGAGACAATACAGCTGGACAGGCTGAAGGCCCTCCTGCACCGCGTTTACGAAGCGGTCCCCTTCTACCGCGCGTTGTTCGATAAGGCCGGCATCCTGCCGGGTGACGTCCGGACGCTGGACGATATGGCCCACCTCCCGTTCACCACCAAGGACGACCTGCGGGAGAATTACCCGTACGGCCTCTTCGCCGTACCCCGCGAAAAGGTCGTTCGCATTCACGCGTCTTCGGGCACCACCGGCAGGCCGACCGTGGTCGGTTACACGCGCGGCGACCTGGAAATCTGGTCGGAACTCGTGGCGCGCATCGTAACCCAGGCCGGGGTCCGCGCCGGCGACGTGGTGCAGATCTGCTTCACGTACGGCCTCTTTACGGGCGGTTTCGGCCTGCACTACGGCCTGGAGCGCATCGGCGCCACCGTCGTGCCGGCATCCAGTGGTAATACGCAGCGCCAGATCAGGTTAATGAAGGATTTCGGCACCAGTGTCCTGGTCAGCACCCCTTCCTACGCCCTCTACATGGCCGAAGTGGCAGGCGAGATGGGATACGACCCCGCATCGCTCGGAATACGGCTGGGGCTTTTCGGCTCCGAGCCCTGGTCGGAAGGCATGCGGGCAGAAATCG
>DMDP01000076.1 GCA_003445475.1 Peptococcaceae bacterium
TTGCGCCGGCGGTTATGGCGCACTTCGCCTCCCCTAAAACCGCTTCCGGCGGCCGACTCCGGTAGGGACCGCGTAGCCGGGGAATAACGCAATACCGGCAACAGTTGCTGCACCCCTCGGCAATCTTTATGTAGGTGGTGTAGGGCGGCAGCGTGGCCACCCGCGGCACAGCCTCAGCCGGCAGGTACCCCGGTGCGCTGACCATAACCACCTTTTCTCCGGCCAGGCAGCGAACAACGACTTCCCCGATTTTGTCAACCTGCCCCGTACCAATCAATCCGTCGATCTCCGGCATCTCCGCCAGCAGCGCTCTCCCGTACCGCTGGGCCAGGCAGCCGGCCACGACAAGGGCCCGGCAGCGGCCCGTTTCCTTGTACCGGGCCAGGTCAAGTATCGTGTTGACCGCTTCTTGCTGCGCCGCGTCTATAAAGGCGCAGGTGTTGATAAGAATAACGTCGGCCAGGGATTCGTGGCTGGTAAAGTCGCAACCCGCCTGGCGGAGAAAGCCGAGCATGGTCTCCGTGTCTACCCGGTTCTTGTCGCAGCCCAAGCTGGCAACGGCTATTTTAATGTTGCCCTGTAGCCTGGAACTCATGTGTTATCACGTCGCCGGTCTTGCCCAGATAACCTATCTCCTGGCCGTTGTACTCTACGCGCACGGCGCCCGCGTTGCCGAGTTTAATCCATATTCTTTCGCGCCCCTGGAACACTTGGACATCGCCGCCGGTGAGCATCCCTTGGAAGGCCGGCTCCCCGTCCACTACCACCTGGGTCCAGCAGGCATCGCCCGTCACGTCGAGCTTCAGGTGGACGCCCTCGGGCCGTTGCGCAACTTGGCCGGGCTTTTGCTTTGCGTCTTCGACCAGCTGGCGCGGCGGCATGTTCTCGAGTGGCTCTGGTGCATTGCCATCCGGACCGCCGAATGCCCGATACAGCGCATTGAAAATTAGCAGACCGCCAATGATACAGAGTACAACCAGGTAGTTCGCGTAGCGGGGCCGGCGGGCCACCGGACTGTGCCTGATCTCTACCGGCTCTCTTTTTTCCACGGGGAAAACCTTATCGAATTGCGCACCAAGCTCCTCGGGGTCCAGATTGAGAAACCTGGCGTAAGTACGCAAAAAAGCCTTTGCGTATACGCGACCGGGGAGGTCGCCAAACCGCTCTTCCTCAAGAGCCTCCAGATACCTCTTGCGGATTTTTGTGTGTTCTTCAACGTCGTCGAGGGTATATCCCAGAGATATTCTTGTCTCTCTTAACCTCCGACCGACATCCACCACCCCACCCCCATTAGAACCTAGTCCCAAACCCAATATAACACACCTGTTCAGAGGGGTCAACGCACCCTCATCGTGCCTTGGGAATCATTTTCTGGTACTGTTCCCAGGTCATGAGTACTGCCCGTGGCTTACTACCCTCGTACCCTCCTATAAGGCCTCGCCTCTCCATCATGTCAATAAGCCGCGCCGCGCGAGCATACCCGATATGCAGGCGCCGCTGCAGTAGGGAAATGGATGCATGGCCGGTGCGGAGGATGATTTCCACCGCCTGCGGGAACAGTTCGTCGTCATCGTTTTGCGCGCCGTTTTCGGCGGCTTCGCCGCTCAAGATATCGTCCTGATAGGTCGGTACGGCCTGCCGCCGCCAGTAACTGGCCAGCGCTTCAACATCTTTGTCCGAAAGGTAGGCCCCCTGGAGGCGGACGGGCTTGGCCGCCCCCACCGGCAGGAACAGCATATCTCCCCTGCCTAACAACTTTTCGGCACCGCCGGTATCAAGAATAGTCCGCGAATCGGTTTGCGATGACACGGCGAAAGAGATGCGTGACGGGATATTGGCCTTGATAAGGCCGGTGATGACGTCAACCGACGGCCTCTGGGTGGCGACCACCAGATGAATGCCCGCAGCCCTTGCCATTTGTGCCAGGCGGCAGATGGCGTCCTCTACCTCGGTTGGAGCCACCATCATGAGGTCGGCCAACTCGTCAATGACGACCACGATTAGAGGTAGCGTACGCTCCCCGGGATACTCCCGCGTCCTGAAAATGCTGTTATACCTGGTTATGTCTCGCACGCCTGCGGCGGCGAAGAGTTCATACCGGCGCTCCATTTCGCGTACAAGCCACTTCAGCGACAGCGCAGCCTTCTTTGGGTCGGTAATTACGGGAACCAGCAGGTGCGGTATCCCGTTGTACGTAGTAAGCTCCACCATCTTCGGGTCGATCATCAAGAATTTAACCTCGTCGGGGCTGCTCTTAAATAGGATGCTGGCAATCAGGGTGTTGAGACACACGCTCTTGCCGGCGCCGGTAGCCCCCGCGATGAGCAGGTGCGGCATCTGCACCAGGTCGGCCACGACCGCGTTCCCGGCGATGTCTTTCCCCAACGCAATGGTCAGCCGCGAGGCCGATTGGGTGAACTCTTTCGTTTCCAGCAGTTCCCGCAAATGGACGGTGGCAATTTCCTTGTTCGGTATTTCGATGCCCAACGCGGCCTTACCGGGAATCGGGGCCTCAATACGGACGGCGGGTGCCGCCATGGAAAGCGCGATGTCATCCGCCAGGCTGACGATGCGGCTTACCTTCACACCGGCGGCGGGCTGCAACTCGTAACGGGTGATGGCAGGCCCGCGGGATACCTGCAGCACCTTGGCCTTCACACCGAAGTTGTCAAGAGTTTCTTCCAGAATACGGATGTTCTCGGCGATATCCCTGTGCGAGCGTGAGGTTTTCGGCCGGGCCGGTTTCGACAGAATGCTCACCGGCGGCAACTGAAACGACGCCACTTCGTGGAGCGACAACTGGTGAACCGCGTGTTGCCGCGCCTCGCCGGTACCGGCCTCCGCCAGTGCCGGGGGACCGGAAGGGGCCATTTCTTCCTCGCGCGGCAGTTCCTTTTCTTGAGGGACGGTGTGGTCGATAATCACCGGGGACGGCCGGTTTATCTTTTCTTCCTCCTTTGTAAAGAGAAAACCGTCCAGGACCCGTCCTGTTTTCTTTAACACCCGCCCCACACGTCGTGCCACCTGCCGCCCCAGCTGCACCGCGGGGATTTCCGTAAACAGGATTACTCCCGCCACCAGTGCCATGCCAAGTATTACGTACGAACCCGCGTAACCGAAACACCGCCAGCACGCCCAGGCCAGCAGGGCTCCCACCATACCCCCACCGTCGCCGGCCAGGCCTGCGGTTACCGTGTCACGGAATGCACGGTCAAGTGGCACCAGCAAAAGGTGCAAAAAGGTCAAAAACACTGCCAGGAGAACGACCCCACCGTATAACTTGCCGAAAGATTGCAGCGGGTCGCGTTCTTTGACCAGCCGCCAGCCGTAATATCCCAGTAACACGGGAAGCAGGGACCGCCCTTCGCCCGCTGCCCCCAGACAAAAACGGGCCACCGCTTTGCCCACCGCACCGGCTCCGCCGCCGTACAGGCTGATAAGGGTGAAGAGGGCCGCCGCCATCAACCCCAGGCCCAGGATCTCGTATTTAAGTTCCTTACGCATCTTGTTGTTCGTGCCCACGTCGGCCACCCTCACTTGTTCTTCGCCAAAGATTTGCCAAATCCTTTCCCGTTGTTAATTACCTTCAGTCCTGGTATAATATAGCCACTGGGTTTCAACAATGGGTGTAATGACGGGATAAAATTTGTGGATGAGGAGGCTACGGTCGGTGAGGTGTCCGTTGTGCGATGTACCAATGAAGGAAGTGGAACGGCGTGGGGTGCTCATCGATCTTTGCCCCGAGTGTAAGGGTGTCTGGCTGGACAAGGGGGAGTTGGACAAACTGCTGGCCGCTTCCCGCGAGTACGAGCCTGACGTTTCGCGCTCGGAAAAGCAGGAACCCAGGCAGCCGTCGTATAATTATCATGAGCGAGAATACCGCAACAAAAAAACAAAGAAGCGTAAATCATTTTTCGAAGATATTTTTGACATCTTTGACTAGTTTTTCCCACCCGGTTTCAATTAAGGGAGGTGAACACGGTGATTCCGGTCCGCGTCAAAGAGATCGCTTTTGATGCCGGAATGAACCCCGTACTCTTGCTGGTTGACGAGGAAGGTTCGCGCGTCCTGCCCATCTGGATCGGTCCGTTTGAAGCACACGCCATTGCGCTCGCCCTGGAGGGAACGCAGCCGGCCCGTCCCCTGACCCACGACCTCCTTAAGTCTGTCTGTGATAAGTTACAGGCCAGAGTTGCAAGCGTGATTATTTGCGATGTGCATGAAGGCACCTATTTTGCCGAGTTGCATCTGGAACGCAACGGAGCAGAGGCGGTGCTCGACGCCCGTCCGAGCGATGCCGTAGCGCTTGCTCTCCGTACGGTAGCCCCTATCTTTATCACCGACAAGGTGGCAAACTATACGGTAGCTATCGAGGATCTCTTCCGAGCCGAAACCGAAGAGCCAACGACCCAACTCGATTCCGAATCCAAGAAACGGCTGCACTAGCTGCGACAGTTTGGCGGGCCTTCACGGCCCGCCAAACGTTTATATCCCCACAACTTTTCTCTTATCCCCGGTATACAACTACGGCCAGTACGGACAGACCCAGGGCCAACCGGTACCAGACAAAAATGTTAAAGTTTCTGGTAGTTACGTACCGGAGCAAAAATCCGATGGCCAGAAAACCCGTTGCCGCCGAAACGGCGACACCCACGACAAAGGGCAGATTCAGGTCGGCCAGGGTGATGTCCTTCAGTTGCATTACACCGGCGCCAAAAATGATCGGTGTAGAAAGCAAAAAAGAAAAGCGCGTCGCCGCTTCCCTTTCAATACCGAGGAGCCTAGCCGCAGTGATGGTCGCCCCCGAGCGCGAAACACCCGGGATAATCGCAAAAGCCTGGGCCACCCCAATAAGTAAGGCCTGGCCCAGCGTTATGTCGCCGAGCTGCCGCAGCCGCCGCCCCAGATGGTCGGCCAAGTACAGGACAACCCCCAGCACGATTAACATAGTGCCGACCAGCAGTGGAGTGCGGAATACGGTTTCGGCGTAGTCCTCGAGCAACCACCCCGCCAGGGCACCCGGAACGGTAGCCGCCACAAGGTACCAGAACAGGACCGCTTCTCTCGTTCCCCGGGCAGTCAGGCCGTGGTGCAACAGAACCAGCCAGTCCCGCCAGAAATAGGCCACCACGGCGAAAAGGGTGCCGACATGTAACGCCACGTCAAAGGCCAGCCCGGGATCCCGCCAGCCAAAAAGCCAGGGCACCAGCACCAGGTGCGCCGAGCTTGAAATCGGGAGAAACTCACCCAACCCCTGGACAAGCCCGAGTAGCACCGCGTGCAAGATTTCCAACCCAACCTCACTCTCCCCGTGGAACACAATTGCGGTTATTATAACATCAATTTCTTGAGTTCGGCCACCACCTGGTCGGCATCCTTGTCCGTCGCGTCGATCACCGGCGCATAAGGTGCATGGGCCAGCGGGCGCGCCGGCAGGTAGGTGGGCCCCTGACCCTCTGCCTCGCCCCCGGTCAAGCCCGTGGTAATGATAAATGCCTCGGCGCCCGCCGGATTTGACGGGTGGACCACCTCGTACCCCATCCGGGCCAGTTTATCCCTTACCTCCGTGAGATTTTCCTGCACGGCGATTTTCCTGGCCACGTTGTACACCTCCTGGCTCGCACTGTGATATTTCTTCCTTCCTACACCGCTCAATACAACCCGACGCGCGTTCCCGGTGCCAGCTCCGGCTCCAGGTAATCCATGGCGTCTGTGCTTAGCAGGCGCACAATCTCCCCTTCGCCGAATCCCGTTTCCCTCACGATCGCGCGCACGCCGTCCACCAGGACCTCCCGCTCCGGCGCGGGTTCCCTGTCGCTTCCCGCCAAGACGAGTTCCAGTTGCATGGGTGTCCACAGGATCACTGTAGAGGCGCCTCCCTTTTCTGTCGGTACTCCTCCGCCATTCGCTTCAGTTTGGCCGTGGCTGCGCCGATACCGCCGACCTCGTCTATGAGACCGCAGTCCACCGCTTCTTTGCCGATAAGCACCGTCCCAATATCGCGCGCCAGTTCACCGGTTCGGAACATTAGTTCGCGGAATTTCGACTCACCAATCCGCGAGTGTTTTACGACAAACTTCACCACCCGATCCTGCATCTTCTCCAGGTAGTCAAAAGTCTGTGGCACGCCGATAACCAAGCCGTTCAGGCGAATGGGATGGATGGTCATACTGGCGGTTTCGGCGATAAAAGAGTATTGGGCCGCCACGGCCACAGGTACGCCGATGGAATGGCCGCCGCCGAGAACCAGAGACACCGTGGGCTTCGAAAGAGAGGCGATCATTTCGGCGATGGCCAGGCCGGCCTCTACGTCCCCGCCGACCGTGTTCAGGATAATGAGCACGCCTTCCACGTTCGGGTGCTGTTCCAGTGCCACCAGCATGGGGATAATGTGCTCGTACTTGGTCGTTTTGTTCTGGGAAGGCAGCACCATATGCCCTTCGATCTGGCCCACGATGGTCAGCGTCTGCAACGGCGACCTGACCGCCGGCAAGACAGACGTCCCAAGCTCGTGCAGGGCCCGCATCCGCTGGCGCTGACCGCCGGGACTCGGCGCTTTCGGTTGGTCTTCCGGTTCCCGGACGGCATCGGGTAACTGGTAGCTAAAGAGTGCATCGGGTAGACGGTGGTCGCCGCTGCTCATCGCCTAGCCTCCGTTCGTTGTTCCGAAATTAGTATGCGCACCGGGACGGACACGTACACCGCCCACTAGTGGGCAAGACTCGCGCCAAGGTCTACTATTTCCGCCCGTACGCCTTCAATACGGTCCAGTTCTTCCTTCATCGCCTGCGGGGCGGCGGCGTCGCTCTGCAGGGTCAGGGTGATAATGCCGCGCGTGCGTGACGGATCGGGAATACCGTTGCGGCTCAAGATGACCGATCCGTAACGGGATAACACCTCCTGCACTTGAGGCCCCCGCTGGGCACGTTCGTTCACCAAAATCCCCATAATGTAGATGTTTTCGGCCACGGTTGCGCCACCACCTCTGCACCTTTTCCTCCGAATTAGTATACCCCCCGAAGCGGCGGTTAAGCCTGATGCGCAAGGACGCTGCGGATTTCTCCGAGTTTCGCCTCCAGCTCCTCGCACCGCGTCACCGGGGCCAGGCAGGCCCCGTTCCGGCAAATGATAGCGCGGCTTGCCACACCTGGCGACCCGGCGGTTACACGCACCACCTTGGCCGGAAGGTAGTACCCCAAGGCGGCCTCGTGGAGCCTGAGCCCGCCGGCGTCCTGGGGCCGTACGTTTACTTCCACCGTCACCCAGGGAACTAAAGCCTCGTAAACCGCCAGGGCGAAGTCGGCCGCCAGCAACCCGTGCCGCCGGTAGTTCGGCGCTAGCGCCCGCAAAACGCCTTTTGCCGCTTCCACCAGTTCCGTCGAACCTGTCAGGGCCGCGTGCTCCAGGAACCACCTGGCGGCAGCTGCGTTGACGGGCAAGTCGCGCAGCGGTATCGCCAGCGCACCGACCGCCCGGCGGTCGGGTATGCCGTCATAAAGGGCGCCGTCGGGTGCGTGTAAATGTTGCAGGCAGAATTCTACCAGCGTCTGTGATCGCTCGAGCCATTCGGCCTCGCCGGTTGTCTGGTAGAGGGCAAGGCAGGCCCGCCCCACCTGGACCTGGTCATCCAAGCGGCCGAAGAGGCGGCCGCCACCATCTTC
>DMDP01000211.1 GCA_003445475.1 Peptococcaceae bacterium
GCCACCGCCGCCTGCCCCCCGATGATGCTCAGCAGGTGCAGGTGCCGGTCTCCGTATGCCTGGGGGCGGCGTTCGCCGACCACCAGAAGGCCCACGATCTCGTCTTCCGCGTACATGGGCACGACCATCAGGGAGCGCAGAAACTGCGGCAGACCCGGCAGCCCGCGCAGGTCGGCGTCGGCCCGCGCATCGGGGACGAGAACCGGCCTGCCCTGCTGCAGGGCCCAGCCGACCAGCCCCTCGTCGGCGTTGCTGCGGGAATTGAACAGCTCACGGGCGTAGCGGCTGCGCACAGCCCGCACCACGAATTCCTGCTCCCCGGCATCCTCCTGCTCCGCGCGCAGGTAGATGGCCCCCGTATGGAAGGGCACGATGCGGGCCGCTTCCTTCAACACCAGGCGGAGCAGGGCGTCGGGGTCGAGGCTGGTCGTCAGGGCGCAGGTAATCTGGTGCAGCACCATCAGTTCCCGGTTGGTGATCTCCAGGGAAATGTGGCGCCGCATGAACGCCTGCACGGCCAGCAGCGGCAAAAACAGGGTGAACGCCGCGGCAAACCCCACCGCGTCCGCCAGAAGGGCCATGAGTCCGCCGACGGGCACCACGACGAGGTAGGTGAGCGCGTCCCAGCGAACGGCATCCGTCCAGGAAACCAGCGGGTGCCGGGCGCGCATGGGGAAACCGTAAAGGAACACCAGCAGGTGGTTGGTCGCAAAATACGCCGCCGTAAAGGCCAGGAGCGGGAGAACGTTGGCCAGCGTCAGCCGGTCCGCCGGGTGGCCGCCGCTCAAGGCATACGCCAGTTGCCCCACGGCAACCGCGATCACGTACTGCATCCCGTTGAAGAGGGCGGTGCGCGTGGGGTTGCCCCGGTTAACGATGCCGTGCGCCAGCACCGTGGCCACCCCGTTCACCCAGGCCGCCGCGGCCGGGCCGTAGAGGACAAACGCGGCCAGCACCACGGCGAAGGCGGCCGAGATTTGCCCGTGTGGCAGGAAAACGACCAGCCAGTTGGCCAGCACCACCAGCAGGGCCAAAAGCGCCATCTCGGCGGCGTGGTCCAGGTCGAGCGCGGGGGCGAACCGCCACAGCAGCACGGTCCCTGCCCCGATCGTCAGCCAGACGTAAGCAAGGTGCAACAAACTCTTGAGCCGCACCGGCCCCACCCCTTTTTGCCTGGTTCGACAAAAAAGGGAAAAATCCTCCAGAAAGAAAATGCGCCCCAACAAGGAGGCGCATTTTCTTTCTGCAACAATGTTATTTTGGTTTACAGCCCGCCGAACCGCACAACCTCGCCGCGGAGACCCGCTTCCGCCCGCAAAATCTCGGCCTTGTCGGTGCGCTCCCAGGGCAGGTCGAGGTCGGGCCGCCCGAAGTGACCGTACGCCGCCGTCTGCCTGTAAATCGGGCGCCGCAAATCGAGATGGTGGATGATGGCCGCCGGCCGCAGGTCGAAATGCTCCCGCACAAGCCGGACGATCTTTTCCTCGGGCACCGCGGCGGTGCCGAACGTATCCACCCGGATGGAAACCGGCCGGGCCACGCCGATGGCGTACGCCACCTGGATCTCGCACCGGGACGCCAGCCCCGCCGCCACGATGTTCTTGGCCACGTAGCGGGCCGCGTAGCTCGCCGAACGGTCGACCTTGGTGGGGTCCTTGCCGGAGAAACAACCGCCGCCGTGCCGGGCCCACCCGCCGTAGGTGTCCACAATTATCTTGCGCCCCGTCAGGCCGCAGTCGGCCTTGGGGCCGCCCAGGACGAAGCGGCCGGTGGGGTTGACCAGGATGCGCGTCTCCCCGTCCATGAGTTCCGCTGGGACGACCGCCTCTATGACGTGCGTGCGGATATCCTCGCGGATGGTGGCCAGGTCGACCTCCGGGTGGTGTTGCGCCGCGACGACGATCGTATTGATCCGCACGGGGCGGTTCTCCTCGTATTCCACCGTCACCTGGGTCTTGCCGTCGGGACGCAGGTACCAGACGATCCCCTGTTTGCGCACTTCGGCCAGCCGGCGGGCAAGGCGGTGGGCCAGGGTGATCGGGAGCGGCATCAACTCCGGCGTTTCGTCGGTGGCGTACCCCACCATCATGCCCTGGTCGCCCGCCCCGATGCGGCTGAAAAGGTCCTCCAGCGCCTCGCCGCTCTTTACCTCCCAGGCCTCGTTCACGCCCATGGCGATGTCCGGCGACTGCTCGTCGATACTGGTCAGCACGGCACAGGTGTCGGCGTCGAAACCGTATTTCGCGCGCGTGTACCCGATGTCGCGCACCGTTTGCCGCGCGATGGCCGGGATGTCGACGTAGCATTCGGTGGTAATCTCGCCGGCCACCAGCACCAGCCCGGTGGTTACCAGCACCTCACAGGCCACGCGCGCCATCGGGTCCTTGGCCAGAATGGCGTCCAGGACGGCGTCGGAAATCTGGTCGGCAACCTTGTCCGGATGCCCCTCCGTAACCGATTCCGACGTAAAAATATGTCTTCCCATGGCCAACATCTCCTCATCACAAACTACTAGGAGTCCGCTGCAAAACTTCGCCTGGCCCAATTGGGAAGTGAGAGGTGAGAGGTGAGAGGTTGGAGGTGAGATCTTTTGTACGAATACACGTGGCGAATTCCGCCCCA
>DMDP01000187.1 GCA_003445475.1 Peptococcaceae bacterium
TGGTCAGGTGTCCGACAAGGAATACGGCGGTCCCCGTCTCCTTCGCCAGCCGGGTTAAACGCAGGGCGCACTCCCTTACCTGGCCGATGCTGCCCGGGAGGGTACCCAGGTCGGCCAGGAACACCGTCTGGATGGAATCGATAACCACCAGGCGAGGCTCCAGTTCCCTCACACGCGCCTCGATAACCTCCAGGTCGGTCGTGCACAGGAGATAGACACCGGACCCCACCGCCCCCAGGCGTTCGGCACGCATCCGCACCTGGCGCGCCGATTCCTCGCCGGAAACGTAAAGCGCGCCGCCGTCCTCCCCGGCCACGTGGTGCGCCACCTGCAGGAGCAACGTCGACTTGCCGATCCCCGGGTCGCCGCCCACCAGCACCACGGAGCCGGCGACAATCCCGCCGCCCAACACCCGGTCCACCTCCACGAAACCGCTGGCGAAACGGTCTTCCCGCTCGGCCACGATTTCGGTCAGCGGCCGCGGCGGCTCACCGGCGGGCGCAGCCTTCTTTTCCCTTGTCCTTTCCTCCTCGGCAAACGAGTGCCAGGCGCCGCAGCCCGGGCACCGGCCGAGCCAGCGGGGGGAATAATAACCGCATTCCCGGCAGCGCATAACCTTTCCTTCCCCCGGCAAGCAATTAACGTATACTCATAAGATAATAGCATTTGGCAAGCAGTCGGACAAGAAAAAGGCCCCGCGCACGCGGGGTTAAGCCTTGCGTACCGTAATCTGGCCGTCCGCGGCGTCCACCACCACTTTATCGCCGCGGTTGAAGGTCCCCTTTAGGAGTTCCTCGGACAGCCGGTCCTCCACCAGCCGCTGGATGGTGCGCCGCAACGGGCGGGCGCCGAATTTGTCGTCGAACCCCTCCCGGGCCAGCACCTCTTTCGCCGCATCGGTAAAGGCGACCTCGATCTCGTTCTCTTTCAGGCGCACGGCCACCTCGTTCAGCATCAGGTCTACGATCTGGCGGATGTGCTCGGCGGTCAGGGAGTGGAAGACGATTATCTCGTCGATCCGGTTCAGGAACTCCGGCCGGAAGGTCCGGTGGAGTTCGCCCATCACCGCCGTCTTCATCCTTTCGTAGCTTTCCTTTTCGTCTTCGTCCGCCCGGAAGCCGAGGGTACCTTCCTTTCTCAGCAGGTGGACACCCACGTTCGAGGTCATGATAACCACCGTATTCCGGAAGTTCACCGTACGCCCCTTGGCGTCCGTTAGACGCCCGTCCTCAAGCACCTGCAGCAGGATGTTGAAGACGTCCGGGTGCGCCTTTTCGATTTCGTCTAACAGGACGACCGTGTAGGGGCGCCGCCGCACGGCTTCCGTCAACTGGCCGCCCTCCTCGTAGCCCACGTAACCCGGGGGCGCGCCCACCAGCCGCGAGACGGCGAACTTCTCCATGTACTCCGACATATCGAGGCGGACCAGGGCGTCCTCGTCGCCGAAGAGCGCCTCGGCCAGCGCCCTGGCCAGTTCCGTCTTGCCGACGCCGGTCGGCCCCAGGAAGATGAACGAACCGATGGGCCGCCTGGGGTCCTTCAAGCCGGCGCGCGCCCGGCGGATCGCCCGCGCCACGGCCCGCACCGCCTCGTCCTGCCCGACCACGCGCCGGTGCAGGATCTCCTCCATTTTCAAGAGGCGCTCCGACTCGTCCTCGGCCAGCTTCTTCACCGGGATGCCGGTCCAGCTGGAAACGATGTGTGCGATGTCCTCCTCCCCGACCACCAGTTCGTCGCCGCCCTTCTGCTGGCGCCACGCCTCCCTGGACTGCGCCAGCTTATCCTTGAGCTGGCGCTCCTGGTCGCGCAGCTGGGCCGCCTTCTCGAACTCCTGGGCCGCCACGGCCGCCTCCTTCTCTTTCTGAATCTCCTCGAGCCTTTCCTCCAGCTCTTTCAGGTCCGGCGGCGCCGTGAAGGCCTGCAGGCGCACCCTGGAACAGGCCTCGTCGACCAGGTCGATGGCCTTGTCCGGCAAATACCTGTCGGTTATGTACCGGTCGGAGAGGCGCGCCGCGGCCACCAGGGCCTCGTCGGTGATGCGCACCCGATGATGGGCCTCGTACTTGTCGCGCAACCCCTTGAGGATGGCGATGGTCTCCTCCACCGTCGGTTCGTTAACCATGATCGGCTGGAAGCGGCGTTCCAGAGCCGGGTCGCGCTCCACGTGCTTGCGGTACTCGTCAAGCGTGGTCGCACCGATGGTCTGAAACTCGCCCCGGGCCAGGGCCGGCTTCAAGATGTTGGCCGCGTCAATGGCCCCCTCCGCGGCCCCCGCGCCGATCAGGGTGTGCATCTCGTCGACGAAAACAATGATGTTTCCGGCGCTGCGTATCTCGTCCACGATCCGCTTAAGCCGCTCCTCGAACTCGCCGCGGTACTTGGTGCCGGCCACGACCGAAGCCAGGTCGAGCGCCACCAGCCGCTTGTTGGTCAGCACCTCGGGCACGTTGCCCTCGGCGATGCGCTGCGCCAGGCCCTCCACGATGGCGGTCTTGCCCACTCCGGGGTCCCCGATGAGCACCGGGTTGTTCTTCGTACGGCGGCTCAGGATCTGGACGACCCGCTCGATTTCCTTCTCCCGGCCGACGACGGGATCGAGCTTGCCCTCCTTCGCCAGTTGTGTCAGGTCGCGCCCGAACTGGTTCAGGGTGGGCGTCGCCTTGCCTCGCGGCCCGGCACCCATCGCCGCCGGGCCCCCGCCGGCGGTTACGCCGCCGAGCAGTTGCAGCACCTTCTCCCGCGTCCGCTCGAGATCAGCACCCATGCCGGTCAACACCTGGGCGGCCACGCCTTCACCCTCGCGAATGAGACCCAGCAAGAGGTGCTCGGTGCCCACGTAATTGTGGCCCAGGCGCCTGGCCTCGTCGATGGCCAGCTCGAGCACGCGCTTGGCACGCGGGGTCAGGGTGACCTCCAGGATGCCCTGCGCCTCGGCGGGCTCCACCATTTGCGCTACCGCCGCGCGCACCTTGTCGGCATCGATCCCCATGTCGGCAAGCACGCGTGCCGCCACTCCCTCGCCTTCCCGGATCAGGCCCAGGAGCAGGTGTTCCGTGCCCACGTAAGGATAATTCATCCGCTGCGCCTCTTCGCGCGCCAGGTGCAGCACGCGCTGCGCACGCTTGGTAAACCTTCCGAACACAGGCTTCCCCCCTTAAAACTGCTTGAGTTTTTCCCTTATCAACTGCGCCCGGTAAACGTCGCGCGGGAAGGGAGGCAGATCCTTCCCTGCCAGCTTAACGAGAAAGGCCGGGCGGGTCATGATCATAAGTTCGGTCAACACCCGGCGCGGCACCCCCTGGATGACACCCAGGTCGATTCCCAGCCGCACGTCCGAGAGCAGCCGCAACGCCTCTTCCGAGCTTATCATCCGCGCGTGGCGCAGGGCGCCGTATGCCCGGCATACCCTGTCCTCCAGCATCTCGCGGCGCTCCCGGTACAGCGCCTGGCGCGCCGTCCGTTCCTGGGCGATAACCCGGCGGGTCACCGAAACCAGGTTGGCGATTATCTCGTCTTCCGTCTGGCCAAGGGTAATCTGGTTCGATATCTGGAAAAAGTTGCCTTTGGCCTCGGTTCCTTCACCGTAGAGGCCGCGCACCACCAGTCCCAGCTTGGCAACGGCGGTGAGCGTTTCCTTGATCTGTTGCGCCATCGCCAGCGCCGGCAAATGCAGCATTACGGAGGCGCGCAGCCCGGTGCCCACGTTGGTGGGACAGGCCGTCAAAAACCCCAGCTTTTCCGAGGCGGCGAAGGCCAGAACAGACTGCAGGGCCGTGTCCACCGTGTCCGCCACCTGCCAGGTTTCCTCCAGCTGCAGTCCCGGCAAGAGGCACTGGATGCGCAGGTGGTCCTCCTCGTTGACCATAATGCTTGTCGTCTCGTCCTCGGACAGGACAACCGCCCGCTTCTCCGCTTCCCTCGTAAGTTCGGGGCTGATCAGGTGCTTTTCGACTAGTATCTGCCTCTCGATGGGCGACAATTCCGTCATCCGCACGAGCTCCAGCCTGCCGACCTTCCTGACAACCTCCGGCTGCCTGACGGCCAGCGCCACGGCGTGGATGACTTCCTCCGCCTTTTCGCGCCGCAGACGGTGCGGGAAGGGGAAGTGGGCCAGGGCCCGTGCCAGGCGCACCCGGCTCGAGACGGCCACGTCGTCCTCCGGCCCGGCACCCATCCACGCGCTGTACGCGTTGGTGAGCGTGTCTTTCAGCGCCACCGTGTTCCCTCCCCTACTTGCGCTTCTGCTCCAGGGCCCGAATGCGGTCGCGCAGTTCGGCGGCCCGCTCGAACTCCTCCCGGGCCACGGCTTCGGCGAGCTCCGCCTTCAAGCGCGCAATCTCGTCGGTTCCGGTGTCCTGCCTGGCGGGTTGCCGGCCGGCCGCGGCGGTGGCCCTTACCGGCCTCTTGCCGACGTGCCTGGTCGCCCCGTGGATGCGACGCAGGAGGGGCTCTAAGCGCGCCCCGAAGTGGTTGTAGCATTCGCCGCAGCCGAGCAGCCCCTGGGCGGCGAATTCCCTTTCCGTAAGGCCGCACGCAGGGCACCTCACCACCGCCGGCCGCACCTTTATCCCGGCTGGTTCGGGCTCCAGGATGCCGGCCAGAAAGTTGTGCAGGTCAAGCTGCGGGAAAAAGCCGAAGCTGCCCATGCCCTCTTCGCGGGCGCAAACCTCGCAAAGGTGCATTTCCCGCTTCTGATTGTTCACGATTTCCGTGTAGTGTACCGTCGCCGGGCGTTCCTTGCACTTTTCGCAAAGCACGAACCACCCCTCCTTTACCTGTTCTCGCGGAGCAACACGCCGAGCATAGATCTTAACGCGTCGGCCCGCGCGGCATCCCGCCAGAGCGGGTTCCAGAGATCGG
>DMDP01000191.1 GCA_003445475.1 Peptococcaceae bacterium
TCGGCATACAGATCGGCCAGCTCGACGAGTTTTTCCGGTAGTTCTGTCGGTGCGATTTCGCCCTGGCGTATCGCTTCTTCCAGTTCGTAAATTTTCAGCCACTTGCTCTCCGGGTTTACGACATTGGTCAGCGGCTTTTCTTGGAAGTAGGCAAACGCAACGCTTGCGTCGCGGGCCAAAAAAAGTTGCAGATCCAGCACCTGGTTTTCGTCGTACCGGTACAGCAGGCGGAGGGGCTCGCCCTTTTGCACTGGTGCCGGAATCTCCCAGATCGCCGTGAAGAGCGAACGTGCTTCGGGTCCGGCCACCAGTTGTACCCGGAGAGGCAGACACCCGGTCTCCACCGCGCGCGGAACCGTTAGTCCTTCCAGCTTCGCATACGTTACGTCGGCGGGGTAGGGGAGGGGTGTCCCGCGCGGGACAAGCACCTGGAGCCCCTTCTCGGTACGGATGGCGACGTCCTCGGGGCATACCGGCTGGAGAAACCCTTTCCCGCGGACGGCCAGCGCCAGGGCGTGGTAGGCTGCCCCGCGCGCCACGGAGGTCTGCCACGCCTCCCAGTCCGGATAGGTGAGTATCTGTGCCGCAGGGAAATAGTCCTTGACGGCCCATAAGACCTGTGGTATAAAACTACTCCCGCCTGCCATTAGACAGTAGTCAATCTGCGCAGCGTCGAGCCCGCTTTTCTCTACGGCGTCCTCCAGGGGTGCAAACACGGAACAGGTCATGCGGTATTCGGTTTCGCGGGCATAAAGGAGGTCGCGGTCGAGGAAAGGTTTGAGCAGAGTTTCAAACTGCGCGGCCGAAAGCGACGGATTCCGCAGGACCAAGATCTCTTGTCCGAGTTTAATTTCGGTAGTTGCTGGATATGATTTCACGACCTCGTCCTTGTTTGCCGTGGTGTACTTGCCGAAACTGGCGAGCCGCGCGATTTCCAGGCTGAGCCCGATTTTCAGGGCTTCGGCCACTCCCAGCAGCGCCGGTTCGATGATGTTCTTTTTCTGGTGCCAGCCGAGGTCAAAAGTGCCCAGGCCGTTTTGCCGCAGCAGCTCGGGGATCAGCACCTCGTGGACGATGGCGCGGTCGATGTCGCTTCCCCCCAGGCGGTGGTACCGGGAAACCGCGAGGGTGGCGATCTGCCAGAACCCGTCGGCGTTGCCGGCCCGCAAGCGGAAAACGGCTACGTCGCACGTCCCGCCGCCGAAGTCGAAAACCACCAGGTGCCTGTCTTCGCCCGGCTGAACAACGGTCTCATGTTCGTATGAGAAAATGTAATCGAGGAAGGCGGCCAGAGGTTCGTCCAGGAGATCGCCACCCGTGAGGGACAACCCGGCCAGACCGGCAGCGTCGAGGGTGTCGCTACGTTGCGCCGCCTGGAAGGACGCCGGGACCGTGACCACAACGCGTTCCACGGGTGTGGCATCCTCGGCCACCGCCGCCTCGTACAAAAAGCGCAGTATTTTGCCGGCGATCTCCGGTGCCGAACGGAACCCCTCGGGGGCCCTGGGGTAGCTTTTCTTAATCCCCATGTCGTTCTTGCATTCGTAGAACAAGTTGCGGTGGACCGCCAGCCCTTTTGCCGGGGCCTCGGCACGCAGCCGCTTGGCCCCCTCGCCGATGAACACCTTGCCATCGTGGATGGCCACCACCGACGGTACGAGGGTGTGGATGTGGCGGCCCTCGCACGTCGCCTGTTCTACCTCCAGGCATCGCGCCTTTACAGGGCCGGCTTTGCTTGGATCCCAAACGATCTCGGCAATGGCCGAATTTGTGGTGCCCAGGTCGATGCCCAGCACGCGTACAGGCCTCTTAGGTATCCGGGCCCTCAAGGCATCCGGAAAAGCACCCTCAAGTATCTCCACTATATTCACTTGTAGGACAGCCCTCCTTTTATCCAGTGAACCAGTCCACGAGAGCGATTTCTCGCAAACGGGCACTGATATCATAATAATTGTCTATCCCGGCCAACTTTTCCTGCTGACTGCCGAGTTCTGCCTGCCTGCGGGCCATTTGCTCCACAAAGCGGCTCCGAGACATCGGCAACCTGCATATCCGGGCAGACCGCAGTGTCGGGGGAGGAGGAGTGGAGACCCAAGTAGCGGTGATAATCTGGATGATAATAGGTGTATTGTTGGGAGAGGAAGTTGGTAAAAAATGTCGAATAGGTAAGGCTGAAATCTTCTGAAATCTTTTTTGGAATAAGGTCACTCGGTAGGGGTGATCCGCTGGTGTTGGAAAGGTGTACCAACCTAGAAGACTGTGAGCGGATTCTCTCAGTAGAGGCAGAAAAAGTCACTTTTCTGGGTCAGGTGGAGCTTTCGGTAGGGGATATAGAAAAACTGGGTGTGTTGATTAGGGATCAGATTAGACAAGATATCCGGCAGTGTATGCAGTTTTTGAAAAACCAAGCGCCAACCTGTCTAGCAATGTTTTTGGTTGGCCAGGGAATATGGGGATACCGGGAAGGGAACTATTGGGCTGCGGTAGCCGAAGCGACGGGCCTTCTTGACGACGTAAGTTGGCAGCTCAGGTGGGGCGAGTTTTTCCTTGATTATTTAAGGAGGAAGGGGCTGCCGCAATTCGATTTGGAAGTCGAAAGCGAGGGTTCCCGCCGCTACGTTACGCCTATACTGCTCCACGGCGGAATCCCACAGAAGTGCCTTAGCGAGTTCTTCAGCCGCATTGTTACTAGTATGATTGGCGAGGACGTCGTGGAGGAAGATGATGTTAGAGATAGGCTTTTCTCATTTAGAGAGCAGGAAGCTAAGAAGAGAAATTTGCAAGCAGAAATTAGAGCGTTGGAGAAAAAGGAAGAAGAACTTCTCGCAAACCTTAGAAATTTGGATTCCGTAAGAGAACTCAAAGAAAGAACTGAAGAGTTGGCCGCGAAAGCGGTAGGTGTTGAAGAATGGGACGATTTACCCGAAGATTGCGGGAGCTTCCTCAAAACAAAAGAGGCCGAGCTGGAAAAAGTTCGTAGGCAAATCATCGAC
>DMDP01000011.1 GCA_003445475.1 Peptococcaceae bacterium
GTCCCTGCAGACCGACCTTGACGCTGGTCTTCTCCGAGGCAGTCGCCGTCACCGGCGCCACGATCTCGGCCACCTTCAGCTCTGCATCAAGGCCCTGGGTGCCGCTGACCTCGATCACCAGATCGCCGGTCACGCCGGGCTCGAGCACGACCTCCAGGTCCTCGAGCGTCAACTCAGCGGCGTCGTTGGACTCACCAACGACCTTGTACTTAATCGCGCGTCCATCGTCCCCGACAAAACCTACGAAGTCAAGATCCACCTTCGCGTCGGAGGCCCCGTCGTCAACGGCACCCCACTTGGCGTTCGAGGGTAACGTCAGGATGATGGTCCGGCCATTCGTAAGGCTTCCCTCGACGGCTTCCTTGATAACAATGTCGGGAATTTCCTGTTCGAGCATGCCGGCAAACACAGTAGTCGGTTCGCCGTCAACCTCGATGGTTACATCGTACTCGCCGTAGGTGCCGACAATAACTTCTGCCTGCTTGGTGTCGCTGGCGCCGCGGATCTTGGCTACCACGTCGCCGACCTTGGCCTTGGTCTCGTCCTCAACATTGATACCGAGGGTGAGCTCGAAGCAGGCCGCCTTAACCGACTCCCCATCCTTATTAACCGCAATGATCAGTTCGTCCTCGTCCGCGTAGATCACTAAGTCATATACAGCCTTACCAACGCTATCCTTGTTGCAACTAATAACCGGTGGCTGCTCACCAGCCGCGCCACCATCCCAATCGCCCCAGATCAGCTTAAAGTCATCTGCGGTGGGGTTCTGCCACTCGAAGCCAGACGGGAGGACAAACTTCAAGCTCTCGTCATCTTCTCCCAGAGCGCCCTTGATGTCCTCTTCGATCCGGATGGTCACAGGGTCGGTCGCCTTATCCGTGTCGTCGCTGAACGTCGGCGCATCGATCACGGTAATGTCAAGCACGCCGCCCCCCACACGGCCGACGACCACCTTACCGGTCGGGAAGCCGGAACCGGACGGTGCGCTGGCCACCAGCTCGATGTCGCCCTCGAAGTCCTCATCGATGTAGATCTGAGGCAAGTACAGATAGAAGTAGCAGTTGTGCGAGGAGAGATAAGTCGCGTCCGTCACCGAGTCGATTGTGACCTTTAGTTCGTTGTCGTCCAGCATGTCGTATTCGAGAACGGCACCTGCGAGGTACAAGCCGTTATCTTCATCCCCGTACTTCGCCGGGATCACGATGCGGTTGCCCGAGGTACCGTTTTCGTTATTCTCCCAGTCCGTGTTATTCATTACAGGATCTGTTTTCTCGTCCCCATTCTTGAACTCGAAATCGGCAGGCAGCCGGAAGATGACGGAATCGCCCACTTCGAGCGCACCGGCCCTGATTTCTGCAAACACGGTACCGAGTGCGTCGACGGAGTCGTCATCCACGTTGGGCACCTGCAAGGCTTCGTAGCCGCTCGCCGCGCTCGCCATGCCCGCCGGCAATAGGCTCAGCAGGAACGCCAGCGTGATGAGGATGGCTATGCCGCGCAGTTTGCGCTTGTGCGTCACTAATTTTCCCTCCTTGTGGAAGTTTTAAGATGGTGGAGCTATCCGCTCCGCTTTCTCCGGGTTGCCGTCCCTCTCTGGCGCCGCATCCCCCCTCTTGTGGAAGTCAGGCGCGGCCCTGCCGCCCGCTCCCGGGCGGCCCGCCCCGCCAGCTATTTAATTAGACAACTGGCAGACGTGAAAAGTTCCACCTGCACATGAAAATTTTGCGTATATACCCCGCATTTTTTTGAGGTCGCCGTACACACGCCTGGCGGGAAAAATGCTTTTTAGACCGCTCAGTCTCCCCCGAGCGCCACCAGGGCCTGCACCTCGGCCACGACCGCGCCGAGCGGGACGGCGAAGCAGAAGCCCGCCCCCAGGCTGCGGAGCAGGGCGGGGAAGTCGTCCGTTCTCGTCTCGAAGACCGCGCGGCCGTCGGTGACCAGATAGGCGTCCGGCGAGATGTCCTGGAGCCCCTCGCGCTCCTGGATGCGCTTCACCAGGAGGCGCACCGGCCGGTCGGCGTGGAAGTCGAGCCCCGCCTCGCGCAGCCGCTGCATCACCCGCAGGGCCACCAGGTCGGCGAACGACCACAGCCGCGTCTTCCGCGTCCCGTACCTCCCGGACACGCTCGGGGTGATGAAGCCCTCCTGCACCCAGTAGTGCAGGGTCTTGCGGTTGACACCGGTGAGCCGTACCACCTCCGCGGCGGTAAAGACTGACGCCTGCTGCTCTGTCTGTTCCCTGGGAACCGGATCTCCGCCGCCCGCGCCGTCCAGAAACTCCGCCAGGGCGGCGGCGCTAACCCGCCACTGGTTGCCGATCTTCCGACCGACCAGCGTCCCGCGCCGGAGCCACTCCAGCACCGTGCGTTCCGAGAGCTTCAGCTTCTTCGCCACTTCCTGCGGGGTGAGGTACTCCTCCACGATAATTGCTCCTCCTTTACGCGCTCACCTGACTAATTAGATTCCCCGAAAGCGAAAAAAGTTCCCACCATGGCATAGTGCTCCGGCAGCCAGCCCGGGCGCGATCCCCCTGCACGGCGCAGGCCGCTGCACAACGCCACCCATCAAAACCAGAAGCCCCGCGCCTTCCCTCTGGCACGGGACCCCTTTTGCTAATCCCTTTGCTAATCTTTTGCTAATCCACACCCGGAAACGCCCGGAAACAAGCGGGTTTCCGGGGACACCCAACCGCCCTCTCCCGGTGAAACAGAGAACCCGCGAAGCCTTGATTTTCGCGGGTTCGGAGAATGCAATTGGCTCCGCGAGCAGGATTCGAACCTGCAACCCTCCGGTTAACAGCCGGATGCTCTACCGTTGAGCTATCGCGGAACGGCGCCAATTAGAAGGGTATGCACTTACGCCCCCTATTATAGCAGGAAATCCGCGCTTGCGCAAGCCCCGGGCCGTCTCTAGTCGGCCCCTTTCCTTCCACCCGCCCTTGCGCCCGGAGGGCAGCACACCCCCGCGCGGCAGACAAGCGAACGCTCGATCTGCAGGGTGGCATGGTCGATGCCGAACCGCTCGCGGAGCATGCCCTGCAGCCGCGCAAGCACGTCCGACGAACGGAAATTATCCGCGATCACGACGTGGCAGCTAAGGGCCGGAAAGCCGGTCGTGATCGACCAGACGTGCAGGTCGTGAACATCGAGGACCCCCGGCACGGCCAGGATGGCCGCCGCGATATCCCGGTAACGCAGGTGGGAGGGGACGCCTTCCATCAGGACGTGCAGGCTCTGCGCCAGCAACCGCCACGCGCCGGTCACGATGAGCGTCCCGATAAAGGCGCTGATAATCGGGTCGGCCAGGGTCCACCCGGTGAGCATAATGATGACCGCGGCGGCGACCGCCCCCGCCGACCCCAGAAGGTCTCCCAGCACGTGCAGGAACGCGCCGCGTACATTCAGGTTCTCCCGGCTGCCCCCGCAAAGGATCCAGGCAGTGGCGGCGTTGGCCAGAAGCCCGGCGACGGCCACGCCCATCATAAGCTCGCTCTGTACGCTCGGCGGCGCCAGAAAACGCCGGTACGCTTCATAAAAGATGAATCCCGTGATGACGAGCAGCGCGGCGGCATTGACGAAGGCCGCCACCACTTCCGCCCGGTGATAACCAAAGGTTTTGGCTTCCGTGGCCGGCCGGCCTGCGAACCACAGGGCCAAAAGGCTTAACAAGAGCGCCGCCACGTCGCCGGCCATATGGCCCGCGTCGGAGAGGAGGGCCAGGCTGTTGGCCAAAAGCCCCCCCACCAGTTCGGTGACCGCAAAGGCGACGGTAATCCCGAGCGCCCACAAGAGGCGTTTTTGATTCGTATGGCCGGCGTGGTGGTGTGCGTGGCCGTCATTGAACACAGCAGGTCACCCCAATT
>DMDP01000202.1 GCA_003445475.1 Peptococcaceae bacterium
GTTAAGGGTGCAGAAGGATCCGGTGAGCGCAAACCCAATCTTAACGCCGTTTAGCCGCATCGGTAGGCACCCCCTGACTTTGCGCAGAGCCAAGGGCGAGGTTTTCTTCCAGCAGCCTGACGACGATGCGGGCAAATATCTGGCCGGCTGTCTTGGGTGCCACCTTACCTGGCAGGGAAGGAGCGAGAAAAGCTTCAATGCCCAGATGGTGGGCGGCCTCGAAATCTACACCTCCTGGAGCCGAGGCGAGATCAATAATTAACGCGTCCGGCTTGACTAGGCGCAGGAGGTTTTGGGGCAGGACCAAGGCCGGCACCGTGTTAAATATAACATCGGCTTCCCCTATACACTGGGGTAGATTCTCAAATGACAGGGTGCGAAAACCCATTTCCAGGCATCGTGCTCGTGCTGCGGGATTCCTTGCCACAACCGTCGTATGTGCGCCTATGGCAGCCAGCATGCGCGCCAGCGTAGCCCCTGTGCGTCCAAATCCCAGAACAAACGTCTGGCTTCCGTGAATGGTGATAGGGAGCCTTTCCATTGCTAACTGGATGGCACCTTCAGCGGAAGGAATAGAGTTAAGAATAGCAAAGTCATCCAGGTTGACCAGTTCGACGAGAGTAAGGCCCGTATTTGCCGCAATGTGTTTCAGAGGACGACGGGCAAAACCGACGAATAGCGGGCTGAACGGGGGCGCGGCGCGCAGATCCTCTTCGGTCAGCAGGGGGCACTCCCCGGTTGCCGTATGAAGAAAGCCGTTTTCATCCAGGCCGGGCAGGGGAATTACGATGGCATTGACGCCAACCACGGCCTCAGCGGGTTTGCTGCACAACCGGATGGAATTGACCGTGCCGGGAAGCGGGAGTCCAAAGGCTTGCACCGAAGCGCCGCAGGCGGCCAGTTCCAGGGCTGTGTAAACGCCGCGGGCGTCACCGCCCAATACGGCAAGTTTTATACCCTTTATCCTGGGCTGCACGACTATAAACCCCCCTTGGCTGCTAAAACATCATATGAAGCGCCAAATAGGGAGGTGCTTGTCAAAGAGCAACGGCCATCAGCCAAAAATTAGCCTGTCCAGCCCGTATACCAGGCGGTCGAGTTCCATTACCCGCCGGATGGCGAGAACGACGCCCGGCATGAACGAAGCGCGCGAAATCGAATCATGCCGTATGGTAAGGGTTTGTCCGTCTCCACCGAAGATAACCTCCTGGTGGGCAACCAGTCCAGGCAGCCGCACGCTGTGAATACGAATTCCTTTGTGGAATTCGCCGCCTCTTACTCCCGCGAGCTTTTCTACCCTGGGTTTGGCCACCTCGTACGTCATCGTTTCCCGCGCACGGGACACAAGTTCCGCCGTGGTAAGAGCGGTTCCGGAAGGTGCATCGAGTTTGCCGTCGTGGTGGAGTTCGATGATCTCCACTGCCGGAAAGAACTTCGCTGCGGTAGCGGCAAAGCGCATCATCAAAACGGCTCCGATGGCGAAATTGGGGGCGATAACCCCTCCCAGCCGCTGGCGGTTGCAGAGTGCTTCAACTTCCTTTTGGTCCGCTTCGTTTATACCCGTAGTCCCGATAACCGGCCGCACTCCATAAGCGATGGCCGTGCGCGCGTTGCCCGGGGCAGCCTGGGGTGTGGTAAAATCAACCATTACATCCGCTTTCGTTTGCCCGAGCAGCGTTCCGATATCTTCCTCGATCCTAACGCCCAGCGGTTTCAGGCCGGCGACGATACCCGCGTCGCTCCCGGCCTGTACGGGATCGACGGCCCCGGCCAGTTCCATGTCCGGTTCCCGGCACACGGCGCGGATAACCTCGCTTCCCATCCGGCCGGAAGCACCGCATACAATGACTCGTATCAAGGCGTGCACCACCTCCATCGTGCGAATATTTTGAACATGTTTTATTGCAAGTGGACGCGCCTGTCAAGTCAAACGGGAAACTCAAGAAGGCGCCGCCAGAACAATGCGTTCCGACCTTCTTCGTCGAGGGCTTGCTGCTTCGCGTCCCTCTATGCGTAGTATGACGCGAAAGGGTGTGACAAAACCGCAAAAAAGCCCCGCCTGGCAGGCGGGGCGCGGAATTTTTTCCCTGGATGTTTAAAGGGCAAAACGGGATGAGCGGGCGGCATTCTGGTTAACCTCGACGACGATTACTTCGGTTCCAACCTTGCGCACGGCGCTCCAGGGTATTTCGATTAGCGGTTGCTCCATCCATAAACGCAGAAAATTATTCCGGCGCGGGAAGATAATCGCGTGAACGTGTCCCGATTCGGCGTCAAAAGTAATGTCGGACTCGGCAACCACGCCGAGGCGCGCGCCGTCGAAAATGTTAACGATCTCCTTTCCAACCAGTTCTGTGAGTCGCATTCCTGTCACTCCCGGTAAAGTTGGTATTATTTGTGCCGCCGCAGGCGGACAAGGAGACGCAGGACAAACGGCTGGATAAACGCCAGGCCGATCGCTATCGCGGCTATCGGTTCGATCGTTATCGGTCCCAGCGTGACCCGGGCGGGTACGGACACCTCCAGGAAATTCACCGCGAGCATGAGTGATAAATAGATCCCGCCGGCCACACCGACCAGATGCGCAACGGCACGCGCAAAGGGCGAACTTACCGGCTCGACCTCCCACGGCTTGTCAGCGCGCGCCAGATACATCTGCCGCAAGCGTTCCCTTACCGATAACCAGATGGCAAGGGCAACAATGATAAAAAAAACTACGGCTCCCAGCATTGTCCCACCCCTACATGGTATGGCCGGGAGCCATGCTATATGCCTTGTTTCCTTAACGTCCGGTGTGGCCAAACCCGCCGTCGCCGCGTTTGGTTGCAGGGAGCGCGATCACCGGCTGCCAACGCACCCTGGCAACCTGGTTGATCACCATCTGTGCAATCCTGTCGCCGCGCCGGATGCAGAACTCCTTCCCGCCCAGATTGATGACAATAACCTGTATTTCTCCCCGGTAGTCGCTATCAATCGTGCCCGGCGTATTAAGAAGGGTTATGCCGTATTTAAGCGCCAGACCGCTGCGGGGACGGATCTGTGCCTCGTAACCCGGCGGGATGGCCACCTGGATGCCGGTGGGAATCAGGCACCTTTCCCCCGGACCGAGCGAGACATCCTCCGTGACGGCCGCATAAAGATCGAGCCCGGCGGCACCAGGCGTCAGATAGGCCGGCAAAGGCAGATCGGATGCCTCCGGTAGTTGCCTGATCGGGATGACGACTTCCAATTTATCACCCCAGTCGCGAGGTTGCCTCCCTCCAGGCGGTCACGTCGCACCAGGTCCCTACGGTCGCCATGGCAAGCCTATCCGCCCGGAACAAGGTGGCGGCCAGGGAACGAACCTGCTCCGGCGTGACCTCCTCAATCCGCTGTACAACTTCCTCGGGAGGTATAACCTTGCCCAGGTACATTTCCAACTTGCCCAGGCGGGACATGCGCGCGGTTACGCTTTCAAGACTGAGGAGGAAGTTCCCTTTTAGCTGATCCTTGGCACGGCGGAGCTCTTCTGCGCCGATTCCTTCCGTCCGGATTTTGCCAAGTTCGCGGGCGATCAAGTCCAGCACCAGGTTGACGTTCTCCTTGCTGAGCCCGGCATATATGGCAAAAAGGCCGG
>DMDP01000071.1:0-208 GCA_003445475.1 Peptococcaceae bacterium
CGCGCAGCGTAACCAGGTCGACCCGGCTGATGATGCGCCGGGTCAGCCACCGGGAATGAAAAAGCCGGAGCGGCCCCACGCCCTGGCCGTAGAGGCACACCTTCTTCCCGCGCAGCAGGGCCAGGTAAATGACACCCAGGTAATAGAGGATGCTGAAGGGGCCGGTCACGTCCTGGAGGAGGCTCCCCCCGCCGCTCACCAGGAGGTC
>DMDP01000071.1:392-2574 GCA_003445475.1 Peptococcaceae bacterium
CCCCCCCCGATTTCTCCTCTCTTCCCCACCCCGCCCCCCTCCCACTCCCCCCCGGGGTAAAGAGGGGGGGTGAGGGGGCATGGGTGTGGGGGGGGGGGCCCCCCCCCGCCGCTCACCAGGAGGTCGGCGGTGCCCAGTTCGCGCCAGAGGTGGAACGGGCTCCAGCGGGGGACGGCGCGGACGCCGAACTCGGCCGCCGTCTCCCGGGGCCGGTGGGAAAGCACGACAAGCTCCACCCCGGGGATGCGCGCCCGCAGGGCGTCGATGATGGCGTAGAGCATCGCCTCGTCGCCGCTGTTCTTGAAGCCGTAGTAACCGGAAATGATTATTTTCGGCGGCATAAGACCCCCCGCAGGCGCTCCACAAGTACGGTCCACACGAACTTCGGCAGCACCAGCATGCGGCGCCAGCGGCGCGGCTCGTACACGAGCCGGCCCAGCCATTCGAGGTGCAGCCGCCTCAAGACCGCCGGTGCCCGCTTCACCCGGCCCGCCAGAACGTCGAAACTCCCCCCGACGCCCATAACCACCGGCACCCGCAGGGTGTTAAGATTTCTAGCGATCCAGACCTCCTGCTTCGGCGCACCGAGGGCGACGAACAGAACGTCCGGCCGGGCCGCGTTTATCCTTTGCAGCAGCTTCGGTTCGTCCTCCGGCGCGAAGTACCCGTGGTGCGCCCCCGCCACCTGGAAGCCGGGGAACCGCGCGGCGAGTTTGGCCGCCGCCGCCTCTGCCACCCCCGGCGAGGCGCCCAGAAGGAACACCCGCCACCCTTCGCGGGCGGCGCGCGCCGCAAGGGCCGTCATGAGGTCGATGCCGGTTACGCGCTCCGGGACAGGCTGCCCTAGCATCCGGGCCGCCCAGACGATCCCTACCCCGTCGGCGGTAACCAGGGCCGCGCGGCGCACGATTTCCATAAGGTGCGGCTCGCGCAGCGCCCGGTAGAGGTACTCCGGGTTGAGCGTCAGCACCTGGTGGGGCCCGCCCTCGCGGATGAAAGCGGCCGCCCGCTCCACGGCCTCTTCCAGCGTTACGGCGTCGACCGGCGCGCCGAGAAGGACTATCCTGCGCATCTTGTTGTAGTTCGGCATGGCACCCATTGTGTCCTGCCCTGAACTGAACGTTGCCTTTTTTGTCCAATTTGCGTCAAGCCGCCCGAATGCGCTTTCCGGTTCTGGCGGCAGGATTCGCCGAAGCGGCTTGGAAAGAAATAATTTAGGTGGTTTTGCATGCCGCGCAAGAAAGTGCTGCTGGTCGCCGCCCACTTTCCCCCGGCGGGCGGGGGCGGCGTGATCCGCGCGCTCAAGATGGCCAAATACCTCGGGGATTACGGCTGCGACGTCCTGGTGCTGACCAGGGAGCCGCGGCCCAACGACATTACCGACCCGTCCCTGGTGGACGAAGTGCCGCCCTCGGTCCGGGTTATCCGCGCCCGTGATGTTGATCCTTACCGCTGGCTTTACCGCTTCCGCCCCCCCGCTCCGCAGACCCCCACGGCCGCGGCGCGGCCTTCGCTCCTCAAGAGAGTTGCCACGGGGCTCCTGCGGGGCCTGCGTTCGCCGGCGCTGAAACTCCTGCAGTACACGGCCGTCCCGGACGACTTCTACTGGTGGGCGCGGGCAACCGTGCCCCTGGGGGAAAGGGTCATCCGCGGGGAAGGTATCGACGTCATCTTCACCACTTCCTACCCGTACTCGGTTCACCTTCTCGGGTACTGGCTCAAGCGCCTTACCGGCGTCCTCTGGATCGCCGACTTCCGGGACCCGTGGACGCAGAACATCCACAAGAGCGGCATTCCGTGGCGCGAGCGCGTGGAAGAGCGGATGGAGCGCCGGGTGATGGCGAACGCCGACGCCGTAACCACCGTCACCCCGTCCTTCGCCGCCGGCTTCCGCGCGAAACACGGCGACGTCATCAGGCGCCTCGAAGTCATCTACAACGGCTTCGACCCGGCCGACTATGAAGATATAGTCCCGTTCCCGCACGACGGCCGGTTCACCGCCGCCTACACGGGGCTCCTCTACCCCAAGCGCAGCCCGCGTCTGCTGCTGGAAGCCGTTGCGGAACTAATAGCGGAAGGCAGGGTGCGGCGGGGCGAAAACGGGCTGCGCCTCGCCGGCCGGTTCGGGATCGGAAGAGCGGCGGGTAGGGGAAGAGGGTAGAACTCCGTGGGCGGCGCATCA
>DMDP01000172.1 GCA_003445475.1 Peptococcaceae bacterium
CGCGGCGTGGCGGCCGCGGCGGAAGAGATCGCCACCACGCTTGAGAGCCTGGGTCGCCTCGATTTCGTGCTGGCCAAAGGGCGGCTTGCGCTTGACATGAATGCGGTGCCGCCCACCTTATCGGGCCGGGCGTGGCTTGACATCCGGGGGGCGCGGCATCCGCTGATACTCGGACGTGCCGTGCCCATCGATATCCGCCTCGGCACGGATTTTCATACCCTTGTTATTACCGGCCCCAACACGGGCGGCAAAACGGTCACCATCAAAACCGCAGGGCTTCTTGTCCTTATGGCCCAGGCCGGCCTGCACGTACCCGCGGAAGCGTGTTCAATGGGGGTTTTTCGGCAGGTCTTTGCGGATATCGGTGATGAGCAGAGTATAGAAGACTCGCTGAGCACCTTTTCCTCGCATATCCGTAACATAACCGGCATCCTGCAAAAAGCGGATCAAGAAAGCCTGGTCCTGCTGGATGAGTTGGGCGCCGGAACCGATCCCACCGAAGGGGCGGCTTTAGGCCGGGCGATCCTGGAGGCATTGCACGCGCGGGGCACCCGAACGGTGGCTACCACCCACTTCGCGGAGCTGAAAGAATTTGCCAGCGCTCTGCCGGGGGCGGCCAATGCCAGTGTCGCGTTTGACGCCCGCACCCTGGAGCCTACCTACCGGCTGGTGATAGGGCGTCCCGGGCGGTCGTATGCCTTTGCCATAGCCGAACGCCTTGGCCTGCCGCCGGAAGTGGTTGCGCGGGCCCGAGGATTTTTGAAGCCCGAGCAGATACGGATCGAGGCCTTGCTCGGCGAATTGGAAAAAGCCCAGGACGATGCGGTGCGGAAGCGAGAGGAAGCCCGCGCGCTCCGCGCGGAGGCCTACGCCTTGAAGAAGAAATACGAAGAGGAATGGGAGGCGTGGCAGACCAGGAAGGCCCGTCTCTGGGAAAGGACGGTGGAGGAGGCCGAAAGCGAGCTACGACGTGTACGGCGCGAAGCGGAGGCCATTATCCGTTCCCTGCGGGAGCAGACGGCCGCCGAGAGTGCCCGTGTCCGCGAACGCGCGATTCAGGAAGCCAGGGAGCGGCTACGCCTATTGCAAGCGCCACGGGTGCTCGATGCGGGCGCCCCGGAAACAAAGGGCGATATGCCGCGCGACCTGCAACCCGGTGAAACCGTTTACCTCCCGCGCTACGGCCAGTACGGGAGTGTTGTACAACCGGCGCGGGGGGAAGAAGTACTCGTGCAGGTGGGGGCCTTAAAGGTGAACCTTCCTCTCACCGACGTGCAGAGGGTTCCGCAGGCGCCCGCCACCGGGAAAACGGCGGCAGCCGCCCTGGCCTTGCAAAAGGTTGCGGGAATTAAGAATGAGCTGGACCTGCGCGGCAGGCGGGTCGAGGAGGCCGTTACGGAGGTAGACAAGTATCTGGACGATGCGGTGGTTGCCGGGCTGACGCAGGTTTACCTTATTCACGGTAAAGGCACGGGTGCCTTACGGAGCGCCCTGCACGAGATGCTGCGGGAGGATCCCAGGGTCAAAGAATTTCGCCTGGGCGACTACGGCGAAGGGGGAAGCGGCGTTACGGTCATAACCGTGAACATCTGACAACATCATACAGGGAGGGCAATATGCGGGTTACGGATGAGTGTTACGGTTGCTTGGAAAAGCTTATAAACCTGACGGCCTCGCTGGCTACCGAAGACCTGTCCCTGCGGGAAAAGGCTACGGCTGCGGGTATGGCGATCCTGGATCGTCTTTTCCCGTGCCGGAAAATCCCGACCCAGATAGCGGCGGAAGCACAGCGCGTTATCCGCGAGATCACGGGCAACCCCGACCCCTTTGCGAAGACCAAAGAAAGGGAAATGACGGCTGCTGCAGCCATTCTCGCGCGCGTTGGCTCGCATTTTGACCGGGATCTGCCATCCCTGATAGGTCTGGCCGCTCTAGGAAACGCGGTGGATTTCTTTAAAGACCTGGACGATGCAGTGCGCGAAATGCTTACCGCCAGGGTGCGGTTCGGTCTTGACCATACGGACGAGTTTTGTGCGCGTTCCGCCCGCGCGGGCACGGTGTTGTACATTACGGATAACGCGGGCGAAATTTACTTTGACCTGCCGTTGCTAACGGCCTTGCAACAGAACTGCCGTGTGGTGTACGTAGTCAAAGAATCACCGGTGCAGAACGATCTTACGTACGCGGACCTGGTAAGGGCCGGGCTGGCGGGTAAAATAGGGGAGATTATAACCACCGGCACGGCCAGTCCGGGATTTGAGCCGGACAGGGCTTCCCCTGCCTGCCGGGAGGCCTTTGAACAAGCAGATCTCGTCGTGGCGAAAGGCATGGGGAATTACGAGACGTTGTCGGAGGTCGATCACGGCGGCAAAGTCTTTCATATCTTGAAGGCCAAGTGCGGGCCCGTCGCCCGGACACTCGGTGTTCCCCTCGATTCTTTTGTGGCGGCGTTTATTTAGCAAAGGAGGGAGGACAAACTTGCTTCAGGTCTCCGATCTGTCGGTCGCCATCGGCGACAAAACCATTCTGCACGACATCAACCTGGCCATTGAACCGGGTGAGGTCCACGTCCTGTTTGGCCCCAACGGCTCTGGCAAATCTACCCTCCTCGGGGCGTTGATGGGATTTGCGCGCTACCGGGTGCTGAAAGGCAGTATCCGCCTTAAAGGTGAGGAAATCGTTGGCCTGCCGGTCCACGAGCGGGCGCGCCGTGGTATCGGCCTCGCCTTTCAGCGGCCTCCTACCATTCGAGGCCTGACGATGCGACAGATGCTGGCCATATGCGCCGGCGACGGGGTTAATGCAGAAGAGCTGGCTGCCTGCCTGCGGTTCGAGCGGTTCCTGGACCGGGAGGTCAACGCGGGCTTTTCGGGAGGTGAACTGAAAAGGTCAGAACTTATGCAACTTATGGCTCAAAGCCCGGACCTGGTACTGCTGGACGAGCCCGAATCGGGAGTAGACCTTGAAAACATCGCCCTTATCGGTCGGGCCATCAACTATCTGCTCGGCCGGAGGGTGGGCGCGCCTGCGGGTAAATCGCCGCGCCAGGTACGGCAAGAGTGCGTGAAGGCCGGTTTAATTATCACCCACACGGGTTACATCCTTGACTATGTAAACGCCGATGTGGGCCACGTTCTGTACGAGGGCCGCATTTCCTGCAGCGGCAACCCGCGAGAACTCCTGCGTTGTATCCATGAACTGGGTTATGGGGCATGTGTGCGGTGTACATTTTAGGACCGGAAAGGGTTGGGACCGTGGCGAAGAACAGTGATCCAGGCTACACAACCGAGGCACCGGAGCATACCTACCTTGAAGACCCGGCCGCTTTGCCCGAAGAAGACCGGCGGCGCATGCTGGCGGTTGGCGTTGACGCCGGTGACACCCGAAGGTCAGGCACCTTCCTGCAGATGGATCATTCGGTTGTTCACTGCGGTGTAAGGCAGGAAGGTCTTGAGGTGATGGGCATTGACGAGGCGCTTGCCGGGTACCCCTGGGTGCAGGACTATGTCTGGCGCGCCCTTGATGCCGCGCAGGACGAGTTCACGGCGTACGCACAGGACCGATCCAGAAGCGGCTACTTTATCCGCGCCTTGCCCGGGGTAAAAGCCGTATACCCTGTACAGGCCTGTCTTTACCTGGCGCGGGAGCGCCTCGCCCAGTGCGTGCATAACATCGTTATCGTCGAGGAAGGTGCGGAACTGCACATTATAACGGGATGTGCCAGCGGGCAACGGGTGATGAGCGGGCTCCACCTCGGGGTATCCGAATTCTACGTTAAGAAGAACGCCCACCTTACTTTTACGATGATCCACAACTGGGCGGAGGAAATGGAGGTACGTCCCCGCACCGCCGTCATCGTGGAAGAGGGGGGCGTCTTTCTGTCCAACTACATTTGTCTTAGCCCGGTGCGTCTCCTCCAGACGAATCCGGTGGCCTACCTGCGCGGCGAAGGTGCCGTGGCCAGGTTCAACACCGTGCTGGTGGCGCCGCCGGGATCGTTCATGGACGTGGGGTCGCAGGTTTTTCTTGCGGCGGAACGGACGCGTGCCGAGTTGATCGCCCGGACCGTTACCACCGGAGGCGGGATTATCAACCGCGGCCTGCTGGTAGGGGAAAAAGCGGGTGTCAAAGCGCACCTGGAATGCCGGGGCCTACTTCTCACCTCCGACGGCTACATCCGGGCCATCCCCGAACTGGAGGCGCGTGTTGCAGGTGCCGAACTTTCGCACGAAGCCGCCGTTGGCAAAATCGCCCCCGAAGAGATCGAATACCTCATGGCGCGCGGCCTCGACGAGGACGAGGCCACGGCCACAATTGTCCGGGGTTTTCTCAACGTCCGCATCGAAGGGCTGCCGGAAGAGCTGGAGAGGCAAATAGACCGTGCACTCGAAGTAAGCAAGGTATCGGCTATGTAGACTCGGGCACCGGGGCGGGCAGCCCGTTTTCAACCGGCAACTGCGGGAGTATCCGCCGGCGCTGTTGCCGGTCGGGCGGTCGCCTTTCTAGGGTGTCTTTTTCTTCCGGTTCTTTTTCTCCTTGCTCTTTTTCCTCCTGCTCTTTGCCGCCGTCCGGCGGTTCAACAGGAGGCTCCTCCTCACCCGGCGGCAAAAGGGGCGTTACCGTCGGTGCGGTATGCAGGTCGCAGGTTTTCGGCGGTACCCGCTCGTTGTAGTCCTCCACAAACTCGGGTACGTTGTAGGGCAGTTGCACCCTTACCTGGGTCACTCTTTCCGGACAGTATTCGCCGGCCAGCAGTCCCGACACCGGGCAGATATCGACAAGCACGTGCGTATTGTCCACCTCGGTAGGGACGGTGCCCTCGGCGAAATAATCGGTCACCTGGTGTTCGGGTGGCGTGTTCGGGCCCGGCAACAACCCCGACTTGCTGTCGACCGTGGCCGTAACGATGCCGGCAGGGCGCGGGAAATTCTTCACGGGCACGCCGGCCAGGGCCTGGGACATGATTTGCCGCCATATACGGGCCGGGTAAGTCCCGCCATACGAACCATATGGCAGCGGCTTATTCTGGTCGTCGTAACCGATCCAGACCACACCTACCAGCTCC
>DMDP01000022.1 GCA_003445475.1 Peptococcaceae bacterium
CGACTGTGGCGCCGGCGGTTTCGCGTCGGCGGTGGGTGAGATGGCCGCCCACACCGGGGCCCGCATCGCCTTGGACCGCGCCCCGCTGAAATATACCGGGCTTGCACCTTGGGAGATACTTCTCTCCGAGAGCCAGGAGCGTATGGTGGTAGCCATAGCACCAGCCAATCTGGACCGCTTTCTCGAGATCTGCCGCAGGCACAACGTGGAGGCAACGGTCCTAGGCGAATTCACGGACGACGGGCGCTTCACGGCTACCTTTCACAATGAAAAGGTTCTCGACCTTCCCATGGAGTTTTTGCACAGGGGTATACCGCAACGCCAACTGCAGGCTGCCTGGCATGAACCGCCCCGCATAGACCACGATTGTGATCTTCCGGACAACTGGCCTGAAACATGCAAAAGGGTTATGAGACATCTTAACGTCTGCTCAAAGGAACCGATCGTCCGGGTTTACGACCATGGTGTGCAGGGTTCCAACGTCCTTGCCCCTTATGCGGGCGTCAAAGGCAACGGCCCCAACGACGCCGTCGTCCTGACCCCGCTCCTGGGCAAGCCCTACGGGCTGATCATCGGCCACGGGTTGAACCCGGTTCTTAATCTGGTCGATTCTTACTGGGGAGGGCTCTGGGCCGCCACCGAAGCGGTGGCCAACGTCGTGGCCGTGGGCGGTAACCCCGATGAGACGGCCCTCATCGACAATTTTATCTGGCCGGTACCTGAGCCGGACACCCTGGCCCAATTGAGCCGCGCTGTGGATGCATGCGTCGACTTCTCGCTGGCCCTTGGTATGCCGTTCATTTCGGGCAAGGACAGCCTCTCCAGCACGTACCGCGGCGCCGACGGAACGGTTATCAGGATCCCGCCGGTGTTATGTATTTCGGCTTTCGGCCGCATCCCGGACGTCAGGCGCACCGTTTCTGCAGATTTTAAGAAAACCTCGTCCGCCATCTACCTGGTAGGAGCACGACGTGAAAACGAACTCGGAGGGTCGGTTTACTACGAGATCAGAGGTGTACCCAACACAAGGATACCAAGGGTAAACCTCGAATTGCTGCCGGCCGTCTTCCGCGCCATTTACAGGGCCATCGGGGCGGGTTCTGTTCTCGCCTGTCACGATATAAGCGAGGGCGGGCTTGTCGCCGCGCTGGCAGAAATGTGTTTCGGCGGCCAGATGGGCGCGGTAATCGATATCCCGGCCGCCTCGCGCCCCGACGCTTTTTTGTTTAACGAGACTCCGGGATGCTTCCTGGTGGAAGTGGAAGATGAGGCCGCCTTCCGGCACGTACTTGGAGACGCGCCTGCGGTCAGGATAGGTCGGACGCAGGGGGAGCAGGTTATTCGTGTCCGCTGGCGCGATGAGGTTCTTTTTGCCATCGACTTGGCCGTTCTGGAAACCGCTTGGGAAGAGCCGATGAAAGAGGTGTTCGGGTGCTGAAACCCCGGGTCTGCGTATTGCGCGCCGACGGCACCAATTGCGACGAGGAAACGGCCTTTGCTTTTACCGAGGCGGGGGCCGAAGCCGAACTCGTTCACGTCAACCAGCTGCGCTGGGGCGAAAGACGCCTGCGGGACTACCATGTTCTCGTAATTCCCGGGGGTTTTTCGTATGGGGACGATATTCGTTCGGGTAAGATCCTGGCAGTCGAATTGACTTCGTATCTAAAAGAGGAGCTTTTTGCTTTTGTCGAACGCCGCCGGCCGGTTCTGGGTATCTGCAACGGCTTTCAGGTACTGGTCCATACGGGCCTGTTGCCTTACGGTGAACCGCACATCCGGCGGGCAAGCCTGGTGGGAAACGATAGCGGCCGGTTTGAGTGTCGTTGGGTCAATCTGGTGGTCGGGAAGTCGCCTTGTGTTTTTACCGCAGGTCTCGAAGGCCGGGTTCTTACGCTGCAAGTGGCCCACGCAGAAGGCAAGTTTTACGCACCGACGGACGAACTGGAAACTATGGAAGCCCGGCAACTGGTGGTGGTCCGGTATGCGGATGCCGGAGGCCGTCCAACGGAAGCGTACCCGGCCAACCCTAATGGTTCGTTGCGCGGCATCGCCGGTATCTGTAATCCGTCCGGTACTATACTCGGCTTGATGCCGCACCCGGAACGGTATGTAAAGAACTGGCAATACGCCAACTGGCGGCGGGGATGCCCGGGCGAACCCCACGGGCTGGCAATCTTCCGGAACGCGGTAGCCTATGCCCGCCAGATGTAAGGAGTAAATGCCAATGGGGAACAGGTTGGCTATCCTGGGGGCCGGGAGCTGGGGTACGGCGCTGGCCGTAGCACTGGCGCAAAAAGGGCATACCGTATCCCTCTGGAGCAGACGGCGCGAACTCGCAGAGGCTATTAAATTGCACGGTGAAAACGTCCGTTACCTCCCCGGCGTGGCCGTACCGGCGGTCATCGATATAACCGAGGATCTGGAGAAAGCGGTGTTTCGAGCAGAGGTTGTCGTATTTGCCGTGCCGTCCCACGCTTTCCGCGAAGTATTGAGACTGGTCCGGCCGTCATTGAGTAAAACAATCGTCGTCGTTAACGCTGCCAAGGGGCTCGAAGAGGATTCCCTCTACCGCCTGTCGCAGGTTTTCGCAGAAGAAATGGGCGGAGCACTTGAGCGATACGTTGTGCTTTCCGGTCCGAGCCATGCCGAAGAAGTGGGGCGGAACCTGCCGACCGCTGTGGTTGTGGCTTCGGTAAAAAAGGAAACCGCTGAATACGTACAGGAAACCTTCATGCTGCCCACATTGCGCGTTTATACCAATCAGGATGTCACCGGCGTCGAACTGGGCGGCGCACTGAAAAACATCATCGCCCTTGGAACCGGGATCGCCGAAGGTCTTGGTTTCGGCGACAACACCCGCGCCGCACTCATGACACGCGGGTTGGCGGAGATAACCAGATTGGGTGTGCGGCTGGGAGCCGATCCCCTTACCTTTAGCGGTCTGGCGGGTATAGGGGACCTGATTGTGACCTGCACGAGCGTGCACTCCCGCAACCGGAGGTGTGGCATAGAAATCGGGCAAGGCAAATCGCTGGCAGAAGCCCTTGCGGCGGTAAACATGGTTGTGGAAGGCGTCAGGACCACCCGGGCTGCATACCGCCTGGCCCTGGCCCATAGCGTGGACATGCCGATTACCGAACAAACCCACCGCGTACTGTTCGAAAACCTGGCTCCGGCCCAGGCCGTAAAGAACCTGCTGCAGCGGGAGCGAACCAGTGAAATCCGGATGTAAGGTATTGATTTGCGTGCCGGAATACATGCTTAGAGAATGACGAATAAAGGAGGGGTGGCCGTGACCCTTGATATAATGCAGGTTATCAAAAAGCGTGTTTCGGTGCGCAGGTTCAGGCCGGACCCCGTACCGCGGGAACTGATCATGCAACTGCTGGAGGCAGCGATATGGGCGCCAAATGCCGGAAACATCCAACCCTGGCAGTTTTACGTGGTCACACGCGAAGATTGCCGACGTTGCCTGGCTACGGCGGCCCTCCGGCAGGAGTTTATCGCCAGTGCCCCGCTTACCATCGTGGTCTGTGCTGAACCCGAGCGGTCGGCAAGGCACTACGGGGATAGGGGGCGGTACCTGTATTGCCTGCAAGATACGGCGGCAGCCGCCCAAAACATCCTCCTTGCAGCAACCGCTCTTGGATTGGGTACCTGCTGGGTTGGCGCCTTTGACGAAGAACAGGTTCGCGGTTGCCTCAACCTGCCGGCCCATCTGAGGCCGGTGGCCATTATTCCGGTAGGATATCCGGCAGACGAAACAACCCGGCGGACGCAGCGCCGTTCTGTGGAACAAGTCTGCCACTTTGTATAGAGGGGTGGCAAGGAAACGTGCTGTTTGACATTTTGTTGCCCGGGAGAATTCTTTTCGGTCCCGGCAGCACCTACCGCCTGGGCGAAGAGGCAAGACGGTTCGGCAACCGTGGTCTTCTGGTCACCGGAAAGAAAAGTTTAAAGGAAAGCGGTAACTTCGAGCGGGTGACCCGTCCTCTCACCGACGCCAAGATAGAATTGGTTTTCTACACGGAAGTTGACCCCGAGCCGTCGGTGGACACCGTCGAAGAGGTGCGCCGGCTGCTGCGGGAAAGCAACTGCTCCTTTGTGATCGGGGTGGGCGGCGGCAGCGTCCTCGATGTGGCCAAGGCCGCAGCGGGGCTTTTCCGGGAAGACGAGCCAGTGCGGACTTATTTTGAAAAGCCCGTCACGCGCCCCGGTCTCCCCTGGATCGCGGTACCGACCACGGCAGGAAGCGGAAGCGAGGCCACCATGAACGCCGTGCTCATCGACCGCGAAACCGGGCGCAAGCAGAGCATCCGCTGCGAGTTCTGGCACCCGGCGGTGGCCGTCGTCGATCCGATCCTCACCATGTCGATGTCCCGCCACCTCACGGCGGCCACCGGCATGGATGCCCTGACCCACGCCATCGAAGCGTTTACTTCCCGCTGGTCGAACGCATTCACACAGGCTCTGGCCAGGGAGGCGGTGGCCCTGATCTGCCGGCACTTTTACACAGCCTGGAAGGTCGGACGCCTGCGCGAGGCCAGGGAAAACATGATGTTGGCAAGTCTTCTGGCGGGCATGGCCCTGAACAACGCGCGGGCCGGCATAGTGCACGCCCTCGCGCACCCGCTGGGCGTTCGTCTGGGGCAGGGCCACGGCACCATCTGCGCGGCGCTGCTGCCCGCCGCCATGCAATTCAACCGTCCGCTCTGCGAAGACCGCTACGCCGAACTCGCGCACGCTGCGGGGATTATACCGCGCACCGCACCGGCCGAAGAGGCCGCCTCCAAGCTTATAGTTTTTGTCGAAAACCTCCTGTCCAAACTGGAACTGCCTACAAGTCTGGGTT
>DMDP01000098.1 GCA_003445475.1 Peptococcaceae bacterium
TGGAAATGGGTGTTAAACCATGACCACGATTCGTCTCAAGAAGCGTGAGGCTGTCGGACGGCATTTTGCGAAGTTGTCCACGGAAGAGCTCATTTCTCTCTTTACGCCCGCTACCACCAGTACCGGCATAGGGTCTTCCTCGGCATCGGCAAAGTATCCGAGACTCCGAACCAGGTGAGGCCAGTTGTAGCGTATGGCGGTATACTTCCGCTCGACGATCTCCTGGCGGCGGAAGAAATGCACTCCGCAAACACGCGATCTCCTCCCAGGGAATACCGTAAAAGTTAGCCATCATGCCTGCCGTCCGCGGGGTTATCCGCCTGCTGGTTCTGACGACCGCGGCAATTTCCTCGTCCGCGTAGGTGGCAAACAACCGGCGGTAGGCGTCTTCGTCGCCGAACTCCAGCACCCGCTCGATAATGCAGGTCCTGAGTAACACTATGGCCGTTGGCGCCGGAGAGCAACGAAAGCCGGCCAGACGTCAGGCCCTGGCCAGGCGCGAGATTGACGGTCCGTTCGAGTCGGGGTTAGTATTAATTTGTAATACCAACCCGGCAGAGTTTCACATTATCCTGCGGGAAAGAAACTTATTGCCGTAGGGGAGCGGTCCGAAGGCGCGTAATGGAAGAAGCGGGCAGGGGGCTGACGGAAGCATGAGCGTCGAAAGAGCGGCAAAACTTGCGGCAAAAGGCAGGGAACTGCTCGACCGGGGCGATTTCCGGGGCGCGGCCAAGGCCTTCGCCTCAGCCCTGCGCTACGGCGAAGCCGTGCCTCTCCGCAACAACCTGGCGCTGGCGGAGTTTATGGCCGGCGAGCCGCGGCGCGCCCTGGAAGTCCTGGCGCCTTACCTGGAAGAAAACGGGACGGGGAACCCGTTCACCTACGCCCTGGCGGCCAGGATTTTTTGCTCCCTGCAGCAGAAAGAGGAGGCCCGCCGCCGGCTGCAGCAGGCCGTGCGCGCCTTCGACGAGGGGCTGGCAGAGCTGCGCCGGGGCAGGCTTGGCCAGGATCCGGGCTCTTTTTGCGAGTACACGGCGGTGATCATGCGGGCGGCCGCCGACCTGGGGGAGCACCGGTACGTGTTCGACCTCTACCGGCGTTGGGAGCCGTACCATGTTTCCTGGGAAAGCAAGTTTCTCGCCGGCGCGGCCTGTTTCAACATCGGGCGCTACAAGCGGGCGGCGGCGCTGTGGGCCTCGCTCGGGCACCTGCACAGGCTGTTTCTGGGCATGCAGCAGGTGGCCCTGCTGGTGGAGCGGGGCGTCATACCACCCTTCGAGATGGGGTACGAGCTTCATTCGGGCGAGCAGCTGGCACGAATGGTGGCGGAGGCGCCGAAGAGCGAGGAGGCGGGCCGGCGGTGCATGCGGGACGGCGTTTTGCGCATGGCGATTCTGGCGTGGGCGCTGGACGAAACGGCCCGCGACGCGGAGGACGCCGTTTACGGGCTGGTGCGTTATGGGGAGGAATGGGGGGAAAAGCTGGCGCGGCAGCTTTTGGAGCACCCGGGCCTGGCGCCATCCCTGAAGCTGGCGGCCGCCAACGCCCTGGTGGCCAGGGGGGTGCTGCGGGAGAACGAGCCTTTCGAAATGGTTATCGACGGGGAGCGGCGCACGGTGGAGCTCAGGTCGGTGCCCGTCATCATGGAGCCGGACGAGGAGCTGGACGAAATCGTGAATCGCGCCGTGCGCTTGCGGGACCAGGGGAAAGTGGACGAGGCCCTGGCGCTTTTGGACGGCCTGTACCGGGAAGGCAGGTTTTACCCACCGGCGATGATGACCCTGGCCAACCTTTTGCGCCGGAAGGGTAAGCTAGAGGAATCGCTGCGCATTATGGAAATGCTCGAGGAAATAGACCCGGACAACCCGGTGCTCCTGTTTAACCTGGCTGCACTGATGCTGCAGATGGGCGAGACGGAGCAGGCGCGCGAGTACTGCGAGAAAATCGACCCCCGAGGACAGGGGGAGGAATTCCGGGCGAAGCTGGAGTACCTGAGGAGCGAGTTGGCGCGGGCGGAAGCGTTCCTTGTCTCGCCCGAGGAGATTGTGCGGCTCTACGAGGAGGAGCGGCGGGCGGAGGTGGAGGAAAAAAGCCTGCCCGTGGACGCCAGTCTTTCCCGTGGCCTGAGGAACATGCCCGCCCCCTGGCTGGAATGCGCCTGCCGGAGATGCGGTCTCGAGCCGGCGAGGCTCCGCCGGGAGCGGGAGGAGCAACTGCAGGCCTTTCTTACCGTCCGGGCCAACTTGGAGAAAGTAGTGCGGGAGCTTGAGGACGAGGAGCGTGAGCTTTTGCGCTACCTGCTGCAGAGGGGCGGCTGGAGCCGGCTGAACGCCGTCACGCGGAAGTTCGGCTCAATGGAGGGGGACGGTTTCTTCTGGCACGAGCGCGGGCCGGCGTCGCCCCTGGGAAGTCTCTGGTCGCGCGCCCTGGTTGTGGTGGGCAGGGCCAGGCTGGGTGCGACGCGCTGCAAGATCGCCGCCGTTCCCCTGGAACTTCGAGAGGCTCTGGCGGAGATACTGGGCATGGTTTAATTTTCAGCAGTTCACTCCCTCCCGCCCGAAGCCCAGAAGCTTGCTCAGCACTGTGGCCGCCATAACAACAGCCGTGGCCCGGGCCACGGTCTGCCCTTGCACCGCCGTCAAGGCAACTTCCTCTCCCAGGTGGCGTCCGCCGCGCTCAGCGCGGAGCCGAGAACAGCCCGAGCCTGCCGTACCATGCCATTTAAAACTCCCAACCGAAGTCCGTTACCCCATCTATTCGCAACAGAGAATTACGCATCATGTTACAGATCTGCTCCAGCGCTTCTGGCGTTTTTCCCTCGCACCGCGCCACCAGGACCGGCTGGGTGTTGGAGGCCCGCACCAGGCCCCAGCCATCGCCAAACAGCACCCGGGCGCCGTCCACGTCAATAACGTCGTAGTCCTTCCGGAAGTGTTCCACGAGCCTCGCCACCACGGCGAACTTGTCACCGTCCGGGCAGGGAATGCGGGTCTCGGCGGCGGCGTAATAGCGCGGCACGTCGGCCAGGAGCGCCGAGAGGGGTTGATCGGTGTGCGAGAGGATGCGGAGAAGCCTCCCCGTGGTATCGTTCAGTGCACCGCCGCACCCCGGCCACCACAGTTGGTTCACGTACCCGCACAAGGCTCAACCCGAACCAGTCCGAGATCCGCCAGGAAGGCGATCGCCTGCTCCGCCTCCTTGGGGCTTATCTCCCAACCAATGGCTTGCGCCTCTTTCCGAATTTCCTCCACCGTCACCCGCTTGCCGGCCAACCGCAGGATGTGGTCCATCTTTGCCGCGATCGAAAGTGCCTTGCCGCTCGGTAATCCACCACTCTCCCCCATTCTCTTAACCACGGACTTGATCCGCCCCGCGAGATGCGGATCTTGTTCCTCCCAGAAGCGGACAACGTTACGTC
>DMDP01000037.1 GCA_003445475.1 Peptococcaceae bacterium
GTGACGGCGGCGCGCGAGGCGGAAGGTAAAGCCCTGGGCCGGGACGTGGCGGCCCGCCTGGTGCGCCTGGAGGAGATAGTGGCGGGCATCGCCCGGCGCGCCCCGGAGGTGCCGGTGTTCTTTCGCCGGCGGCTGGCCGAAAGGGTGGCGGAACTGGGCGAGGGGATGGCCGACCCGGTGCGCCTGGCGCAAGAGGTGGCGTTTCTCGCGGAACGCGCCGACATCACCGAGGAACTGGTGCGTCTCAAGAGCCATCTCGCGCACGCTAAAGACTGCCTTAACAACGACGGCGGTCCGGTCGGCAGGAGACTTGACTTTCTGGCCCAGGAAATGTTCCGGGAGATTAACACCGCCGGCGCCAAGGCCCAGGACGAGACCATCGCCCGCCTGGTGGTCGATTTCAAGACCGAACTGGAAAAGATACGGGAGCAGATACAAAACATTGAATAAACTTAAGGAGGGGTCCCCGTGGATATCAAACTTATCAACATCGGCTTCGGCAACATCGTTGCCGCAAACCGGATTGTCGCGATCGTGAGTCCCGAGTCGGCACCGATCAAGCGCATTATCACGGAGGCGCGCGACCGGGGCATGCTCGTGGACGCCACGTACGGCCGGCGGACCCGCGCGGTAATCATCACCGATTCCGACCACGTAATCCTTTCGGCCGTGCAGCCGGAAACGGTGGCCCACCGCCTGACCGCCAAGTCGGAACAGGCATCGCCGGCGGAGGAGGCCTGATCGCGCTTGTGACATGCAGGGGCTCCTGCTGGTAGTTTCGGGCCCTTCCGGGGTCGGCAAGGGAACAATCTGCGCGGCCCTGCTGCGGCGCCTTCCGGACCTGCACCTCTCTATTTCGGCCACTACTCGTTCCCCGCGACCTGGCGAAAGAAACGGGGTTGAGTATTTTTTTGTTTCTGAAGCGGAGTTTGCCAGGATGATAGCCGACGGTGAGTTGCTGGAGTGGGCCGAGGTGCACGGCGCCCGTTACGGCACGCCGCGCCGGCCGGTGCTCGAAGCCCTGAGACGCGGCGAGGACGTTCTCCTGGAGATCGACGTCCAGGGCGGGTTGCAGGTGAAGAAAAGTTTCCCCGATGCCGTGCTCATCTTTATTTTGCCCCCTTCGATGGAGGAACTGCAACGAAGGCTGACGGTGCGGGGGAAGGACTCGCCCGAGGCGATGGGAGGGCGGCTGGCCTGGGCGCGTAGAGAATTGCAGCGGGCGCCGGATTACGACTACGTCGTGGTCAACGAAACGGTTGACGGCGCCGTTGCGGAAATACTATCGATCATAGCGGCCGAAAAGCGCCGCAAAGCAAGACAGGCAGGTGAAAGGTAACTCCGGTGAATATGGAGGGAGTTCGCGTGGCCATTAATGAACCATCTCTGGACGAACTTCTCGACAAAGCCGAGAGCCGCTATGCCCTGGTGGTTATGGCGGCGAAGAGGGCGCGCGTGCTGACGGAAAGGAGCAACGCCGGGGTGATTCAGGAGAACGAAAAACCTGTTTCCTCGGCCCTGCGCCAGATTGCGCAGGGTAAGATCCGGGTGAAACGCCTGCCGCCGTCCGGCAGAAAATAGGACGTCTGCGGAGGTGCGTATGCTTAAGGGGAGACGGATCCTGCTTGGCGTTACCGGCGGTATCGCCGCCTACAAGGCGGCGGAGATCGTCTCATCGCTGCGCCGGGCGGGCGCCGAGGTGCAGGTGGTTATGACGCGGGCGGCGCACAACTTCATCACGCCGCTGACGCTGGCGGTGCTGTCCGGCCACCAGGTGCACACATCTCTTTTCGACGGCGGCGCCGAGGCCAGGCATATTTCCCTGGCCGCCTGGGGAGAATTGCTCCTTGTAGCACCGGCGACGGCCGATATAATTGCCAGGGCCGCCGCCGGTATCGCCGACGACCTGCTTTCCACCCTGCTACTTTCTTTCGACGGGCCGGTGGTTTTCTGCCCGGCCATGAACAGCAAGATGTACACGCACCCCGCCGTGCAGGAAAATCTCTCCGTCCTCGAACGACGCGGCTGCCATCTCATGCACCCCGCGACGGGCCGGCTGGCGTGCGGGGCGGAAGGTCCCGGCCGGCTGCCGGCAGCGGAAGTGATCGTGGATTACGTGAGCCGGCTGTTTGCAAAGCAAAACGATCTGGCGGGCCTCAACGTCCTGGTAACCGCCGGACCGACGCGCGAGCCTCTCGATCCGGTCCGTTATCTCAGCAACCGCAGTTCCGGCAAGATGGGGTACGCGGTCGCGAGGGCAGCCCGGGAAAGGGGTGCCCACGTTGTTTTAGTGAGCGGCCCTACGGCCCTGCCGGCGCCGGCCGGCGTCCGGCTGCGGCATGCGGAAACGGCGGACGAGATGTACGAAGCGGTGATGGCGCATTTTCCCGACTGCGACGTGCTGGTCATGGCGGCGGCGGTGGCCGATTTCCGGCCGGCGGCAAAAAGTGAGCGCAAGATCAAGAAGGACGGTAAAAGAAATCTCGTGCTGGACCTGGTGCCGACGCGCGACATACTGGCGGCGGCCGGAAAGATCAAGACCCAGCAGGTGATCGTGGGGTTCGCCGCCGAGACGGAGCGTCTGGCCGAAACGGCGGTGGCCAAGGCGCGCGCCAAGGGGTGCGACCTGGTAGTGGCGAACGACGTGACCGTTCCAGGGGCTGGTTTCGAGGGCGACACCAACCAGGTGATCTTTGCCTTCCCCGACGGCAGGACGCAGGTGCTGCCCTTGATGGACAAGCAAGCCTTGGCCCACCGGATTCTGGACGAGGTCAAGATGCTGAGGGGTTGACGATGTCCGGCCTTCTCTGTGCCGAAGTGATTGTCGAACTCCCGGTGGCGCAGGTGGACCGCACGTACCACTACGCCATTCCCCCCGCCCTGAAGGAGACGGTCAGGCCTGGCGTCCGGGTGCGGGTTCCTTTCGGGCCGCGTTCCTTAACGGGGTACGTGGTAGGGCTGTCGGCCCCGCCTCCCGGCATTACCCTCAAGGAAATTCACAGCGTCCTGGACGCGGTGCCGGCCTTTACGGAGGAGTTATACCGCCTGGCGCGGTGGCTCGCGGAACGGTACCTGTGCACGACCGCCGAAGCGCTGCAGTGCATCGTCGCGCCCCGGCGGGGCGTCCGGGAGCGCAAGATGCTCGTGCTTACGGCAGCGGGCGAGGCAGACGAGGTGAGCCGGGCGCTGGCGCGCGCGCCCAAGCAGGCCCGGGCGTGGCAGGTGGCGAAGAGCGAACCAGGACTCACCCGTGCCCGGCTGGCAGCACGGGCGGGTGTCTCCGAGAGCGTTATCGACGTCCTCTTGCGGCGGGGGTTTCTGGTGCCGGTGAGCCGCACGCTGCGGCGCGACCCGTACCCGGTCCGCGATGTCTGCGACCGGCGGCCCCGGCTGACGATAGCGCAGGCGCACGCCGTACAGGAAATCGCCTGTGCCGTCGAGGCGCACCGGCGGGAAGTGTTTCTCCTCTGGGGGGTTACCGGCAGCGGCAAGACGGAAGTCTACCTCCGCGCCATCGAGCGCGCCCTGGAGCGGGGGCGGCAGGCGATCGTCACCGTGCCGGAGATCGCGCTCACCGCGGAACTGGTGCAGGTGTTCAAGGCGCGTCTGGGGGAGCGGGTGGCGGTGCTCCACTCCCGGCTGGGCAGCGGGGAGCGCCACGACGAGTGGCAGCGGGTGGCGGGCGGCGAAGCCACGGTCGTCCTGGGGGCGCGCTCCGCCGTCTTCGCCCCGGTGCGCGACCTCGGGCTGGTGGTGGTGGACGAGGAGCACGAGGCCTCGTACAAGCAGGAAGAGGACCCGAAGTACCACCTCCGTGAGGTAGCCGTGGCACGTGCGGGCCTGGCGGGCGCGCCGGTGGTTTTCGGTTCGGCCACTCCTTCCCTGGAAAGTTTCGCGCGGGCTGCCGCCAACCGCCCTTACCGCCTGCTCACTCTGCCGCACCGCGTCGACGGGCGGCCCCTTCCCGAGGTGCACATCGTTGACCTGCGCGAGGAGCACCGGGCGGGCAATCCGCGCATTTTGAGCCGGCGGTTGCAGGCGGCGATCCGCGAGCGGCTTGCCCGCAAGGAGCAGGTTATCCTCTTCTTGAACCGGCGGGGATTTGCCACCGTCGTCCTGTGCCGCGAGTGCGGGCTGGTGATGGAGTGCCCGCACTGTGCCATCGCCCTCACCTACCACCGCGGCGGGGTCGTCCGCTGTCACTATTGTAACTACCAGGCCCGGGTTCCGGAGACCTGCCCCGCCTGCGGCGGCGATGCCTTGCGGCATTTCGGCACGGGCACGCAGCGGGTGGAGGACGAGGTGCAGGACCTTTTCCCCGGGGCGCAGGTCGTGCGCGTAGACGCGGACACCGCGGCGCGGCGGCGGGCGCTGGACGCCTTGCTCGGCGCCTTTCGCGAACACCGGGCGGACATTATGGTCGGCACGCAAATGATCGCCAAGGGGCTGCACCTGCCGCAGGTGACGCTGGTGGGCGTCATCTGCGCGGACACGACCCTCTTTTTACCCGATTTCCGCGCCGCCGAAAGGACGTTCCAGTTGTTGACCCAGGTCGCCGGGCGGGCCGGCCGGGGGGAGGCGCCGGGTGAGGTCATCGTGCAGACTTACGTCCCCGAGCATTACAGCATTACCGCGGCGCGGCACCACGACTACCAGGCCTTTTTCAGAAAGGAGATTGCCCTGCGGCGGCAGCTGGAATA
>DMDP01000245.1 GCA_003445475.1 Peptococcaceae bacterium
CTGGATATCCTGCTTGATGAGCTCGACCCCTTCGGGACCGCAAAGGAAGGCGTGGGTCTTGCAGATTTGCAGCTTCTTTTCTTTGGTAGCCACTTTACTCAAGGCTTCGACGTCGAGGGCATCACCGATGCCGCAGCCGGTGCATATGTAAGCGCCAACCTTTTTCGCCATGGTTTATTACCTCCCCACCGTGGATTGAATGGCTTTGATTGCTGCAGCAGTTGCGTCCTGCACCGATGTGGCAACATCCATTGGCTTGTTGACACAGCCTGCGCTATAGATGCCTGGTACGGAACCGACTACAAAGCCATCCTTATCACAGGTCAGATTCGCCGGCGGTTGCATCCTGGTCGTTGGCACCATGCCGGTGGCCAGTACCACCATATCAAAGGTTTCCGTCAGCAGTCTTTGCGCTTCCTGGTCCTCCGCCACCAGCGTCAGGTTCCTGGTGGCAGGGTCCTCGGTGATCTGGCCGACTTTGCCCTTAACCAGGAAGAGGTTTTCCCTTCCCTTGACCTTGGCGTAGAAGTCCTCGTACCGGCCAAGGGCACGGATATCGATGTAGAAGATGTATACCTTGGCCTCCGGGTTTTGGTCGAGGATATAGGTGGCTTGCTTGAGGGACGCCAGGCAGCAGACACCCGAACAGTAGGGGAGGTGGTTTTCATCCCGCGAGCCGGCGCACTGCACGAAAGCCACCTTCTCGACGGGCTTGCCGTCCGACGGCCGAACGATCTTGCCCCCGGTTGGTCCGTTTACGGCTGCCAGCCTTTCCATCATCACGTTGGTAATGACGTTCTGGTACTGACCGGAACCATATTGGGTGAGCTTCGTAACATCGTAGGGATCCCATCCGGTCGCCCAGATAATGGCACCCACATTGAGGGTCACGGTTTTCGGTTCCATCCCGAGATCGATAGCATTGACGGGACAGACCTCCGCGCACTTGTTACACGAGCTACCCAGGCAGGCCTGCTTGTCAATGACGTGCTTTGCAGGAAAGGCAAAGATGTGCGGCAGGTAAATGGCCTTGGTCTTGTCCATACCGTAATTAAACTCGTTTGGTCTTTCCGCCGGACAAACCTCCGCGCACTTGTTACAGGCCGTGCATTGCTCGGTAACGTAACGCGGGTAAAGTGTCACCTTGACGTCGAAGTTACCCTCCTGGCCGGAAATGTCCGTTACCTCAGCCAGGGTAAAGCAGCGTATTCTGGGATTCTGTTTAATGCGTCTGAAGTTGATTTCCAGGCCGCAGTTGGGAGGACAAAGCTTGGGGAAATACTGATTCAGTTGTGTCACGCGGCCGCCCAGATAGGGCCGTTTCTCAACGAGAAAGACCTCGCAGCCCGCTTCCGAGGCTTCGACGGCGGCCGTTAAACCGCTCATACCACCACCAACTACCAGAACACTCTTGTTACCCATCTTGCACCACCATTCCTTCGCCGTACCTGAGTAACACCTTCACAGCCCCCATTCTTGTAAACTGTTATTTACCCCTTTCCTGCTGGAAAGGGGCTTCCTGCTTCATCGGGGCTCCTGGCGGAGCCGCTCCGTCAGGCTTAACCTCGGGTCGCACGACCCTAGCCGCCGCACGTTCCCATTGTGCCGTCGGGAACTTCGGGGCGGGTAGTTCTATCGCAACCTGCCCGGCGGATTGAGTAAGTCCATTGTTTTTTTCGACGTACAAGGGAAAGTTCCTTCTTTTGCGGCGGCGAAAATTGTGATGGTGAAGGCGATCACTAGATCTTGCAATTTTCAGTTGTCTCTTGCTTCCGTTACAATCAACATAGGGGGTTTCGACATGGCCACGATGAATTTCCTGCTTACGGGCCGACCGGGTGTAGGTAAGACCACCGTGATCATCAGGTTGGCCGCCCTTCTGGGCGGCAAGGCGGTAGGTTTTTACACGGCGGAACTGCGCGCGGGGGAACGGCGGGTAGGGTTCGAAGTCGCCACGCTGGGCGGGAAGAGGGCCGTCCTGGCGCACGTTGATTTTGCTTCCGGGGTTCGGGTGGGCAAGTACGGGGTGCGGCCGGAAAGCCTGGCGGCGGCGCTTGGCGAAGTTAGCGCCGCGCTGGCCGACCGGGTTGACAAGTACATATTGATCGACGAAATTGGGAAAATGGAACTACTGTCGGACGCGTTTCGCCATCTTGTCTGGCAAGCCCTGGAAAGCCCGTTCCCCGTTGTGGCTACGATTCTGGCCGGACCCAATCCTTTTGCCGACGCCGTCAGGCGGCGGCGCGATGTGCGTCTTATCAAGGTGACGCCCGCCAACAGGGATAACCTGCCGTACGAATTGCAACGGGAGTTGAACGCGTGCTTCTGATAGTGAACGCGGACGATTTCGGTTACACGCCGGCAGTCAGCCGCGGCATCGTCCGCGCTGTGCGGGAAGGCGTGGTTACCAGCGTAAGCCTGCTCGTAAATATGCCGGGGACGCAGGCCGCGCTGGCTGCCGTACGGAGCGGTATTCCGGCAGGTGTGGGCGTCCACCTCTGTCTGACCAGAGGAAGACCTCTCAGCGAGCCCCGGTACATCCCGTCATTGGTAAGCAGCAACGGAGAGTTTGCTGGCCGCGACCGGCTTTTACAGGGGTCGCCGAACGCGGGTGAGGTAGAGCGGGAGTTTTACGCGCAGGTGGCTTACGTGCAGTCTGCCGGGGTGCACGTGACGCACCTGGACACCCACCACCATATTCACCGCCACCCGGTAATTCTTTCTGCACTGATACGCGTGGCCCGGGCCTTGAAGTTGCCCGTACGTAGCTTGGATGAGCAGATGCGAGGCCTGCTGACGCAGAAAGGTATCCGCACGCCAGATTACTTTTGTGGGGAGTGGTTCGCGGAAGGGGTTTCCTTAGCGAACTTCAAGGCTTGTGTTAAAAAGGGATTGGAACGCGGCGCGCGGGTCATGGAGTTAATGACACACCCCGGTGAAGTAGACGACGAACTCGCGCCCAGAAGTGGTTATACCGTGGAACGAGAAAAGGAACTGGCCATTTTGTGCGACCCGGGGCTGCGGCAATGGCTTGCCGAAACCGGTGTACGCCTGGGGACATATGCAGATGTAACAAGGACTTGATGTCGTTAGCGAACTTAAGTTTTCAGCAAATATGCCGAAAATTAGCTCGTAATTGTCTACCCACCCTTCTTGCGGGTGTCTTACACCCGCCTCTTTTTGTCTATTTGCCCGGCATGCGGGGATGCAGGCCGGTCGGCAAATTGCTCGCGGGAGTTAATGCGCCCACCCTGCCGGAGTAATTCGCCGCCTCCGCGTTAACTGCCGGTGCCCCGCACCTTGCTCCGGATAACCGTCCTGACACTGCCGGCGGCCAGACCGAGGAACCCTTTCCTGCGGGAAAGGATGCCGTCCAGGGCGTCAAGGACGAAGTCGAGTTGTTCGCGGGTCACGGCAAGCGGCGGTTCCAACCTGATAACGTTGGGGTTGTTGAGGGTATAGGCGGTGATAACCCCGTACTCGTTAAGCAACTCGCCCGCCACCAGGCTGCCCAGGAACTCGTCGCTGAGTCTCTGCAACACGCCAAAGGAAAGTTTCCCCGCCACGCCTTTCTGCTTCTCGTCAAATTCCAGCCCCACCATCTGGCCGCAGCCGCGTAAGTCCTTTAGCAGCGGGTGCTTGGCCTTTAGCTCAGATCGG
>DMDP01000244.1 GCA_003445475.1 Peptococcaceae bacterium
GTGCTCTTCCGATCTCGGCCCCGTGCGCATCAGGAGGGCCAGGGAGCGCGGGGTGGACCTTTTCGTCACCCTGCACACCGGCTTCTCGCCGCAAACCTGGGTGGGCGGGAACAGGGTGCTTTACAACCCGAATGAACAGATCGGATCTCTCCTGGCCGAACTGGTGCGGGACGCGTTGCGCGAACAGGTCAACCTGAAAGGCAAGACCTTGCGCCCGGACCCCGTGTACCTGGGCCACCTGGGCGGCATCCCGGGCATCGCGGTGGAGATCGTGACGATCTCCAACTGGGTGGAAGAGGGTCTCCTGCGCATGCCGCGCTTCCACGAAAAGACCGCCCTCGGCATCTTCAACGGTATCCTCAGATGGCTGGTGAAGTAAATGACCCTGGGTAAAATACCCATCCGCACCCACGTTATCACGCCGGCCGACGACATCGTCGAGGTGGTTAAGCGCTACGCCGGCGAGATTGCCGCTCCCGGCGACATCGTCGCCGTGGCCGAGAGCGCCGTGGCCATTGCCCAGGGCCGCGTCGTGGCCTCCGCCAGGGTACGGTACGGTCGGCTTGCCGCCATCCTCTGCCGCTTTGCCGGCAAGGAGGGAAGCCTGGCCACGCCGCAGGCCATGCAACTGGCGATCCAGGATGCCGGCGTCTGGCGCATCCTGGCCGGTTGTGTCGCCGCCGCCCTGGGACGCCTCGTCGGACGCCGGGGCGATTTTTACCGCGTCGCCGGCCGCCAGCTGGCCCTCATCGACGACGTGGCCGGCACCATGTGCAACTACGAGAGCTTCATCGTCCTGGGGCCGCGAGACCCCCAGCGCCTGGCGGAGGCAATCAAAGCAAAGACGGGTATCGACGCGGTGATCACCGACGTCAACGACGCCCGGCGCGTGGATATCCTCGGCGCTACCGAGGGTGTGGACCGGAAGATGGTTGAACAGGCCCTGTTGGATAACCCGTTTGGAAACGACGATCAGCAGACACCCATCGTGGTGCTGAAAAAAGTAAGTTAGGGAGAGATGCGCATGCTGCCAATCCCGACCAGGTTTGCGCTGGTTGCCGGCCGCGGTGAAGGCCTCAAGCCGCTGGCGGCGTTCGACAATGCCCTCCTCGACGCGGGCATCGGCAATCTGAACCTGATCCGCGTTTCAAGCATCCTGCCCCCGGGGGCCCAGCGGATGGAAAGGCTGGTAATCCCGCCGGGCTCGCTGGTGCCCGCGGCCTACGGCACCGTAACCTCCACCGAACCGGGCGAAATCATCGCCGCGGCGGTGGCCGTCGGCCTCGCGCCGCCTTCCTACGGGATTATCATGGAGCACGCGGGGCGCACCACCCGGGACGAGGCGGCGCGCATCGTCCGGGAGATGCTCGCGGCCGCCTTTGCCGCCCGGAACATGGAACTCGCCGTCACGGAGGTCAAGGCAGTCGAGCACAAAGTCGTCCATACCGGTTGCGCCCTGGCCGCGGTGCTCCTGTGGTACTAAGCGTGTTCCTTTTGGCCCTTCAGCCGGGGACAAACGCATGCTATAATAGCTTGAACCCAAATAACGCAGCAAAGGGGGCTCCGGCTGTGGCTATCCGCTGCCCGGTGTGTGGTTCGGACAAAGTGGTGAAAATCGGACGGTACGACTGGTTTATCAAGTGGTCCCTGGGAGGCATAGTCGTGCTCGGCGCCGCCGGGTTTTTCGCCCCGATCTTCTGGCTGCTCGTCCCTCTCTGGATGCTGGGCGTGCTCTTTTTCTACATCTCCCGGCCCCTATACCAATGCGACGCATGCAAGCACGAGTGGGACCCGCGGCGCAAGGCCTGAAGGGACCAGCGAGGTGAAGACGCCCGGCAGCGCCAGGAATACCGCCACCCAGAGCGGGTCGTGCAGGACGGCAAGGTAGGCGCCCTCGGCGGGCGGCCTGTTTCCTGCGGCCCGGGGAAGCAGCGGTACCCCCACCCACTTCAGTGCAGCAGCGGCTTGCACACACCCGCCGGGCAGCGGCGGTCCCTTATGTGGGCCAGGTACTCAGACCGGAAGTACCGGAGGGTGGAAAGGACCACGTTGGGGGCGGTCTGGCCGAGGCCGCACAGGGATGTTTCTCTGACGTCGTGGGCCAGGTCTTCCAGTTCCCGCAGGTCTTCTTCCTGCGCGCGGCCGCTCGTAATGCGTTCCAGGATTTCCACCATCCGGTGGATGCCCACGCGGCACGGGGTGCACTGCCCGCATGATTCCTCCCCGGCAAAGGTCAGGTAAAATTTGGTAATATCAACCATGCAGTTGGTTTCGTCCAGGACGATGAGGCCGCCCGACCCCATAATCGTGCCGAGGTCGGCCAGCGACTCGTAGTCGATGGGGACGTCCAGGAGGTCGGCGGGTACGCAACCGCCGGAGGGGCCCCCGGTCTGCACGGCCTTGAGCCTCCTCCCGGCCGGCACGCCTCCGCCGATGTCGTAAACGATGGTGCGCATCGAGGTCCCCATGGGCACTTCGATCAGCCCGGTATTGTTGATCTGGCCGGCGATGGAAAAGATCTTGGTGCCCTTGGAGCGCTCGGTGCCGATGCCGGCGAACCATTCCCAGCCCCGGCGCAGGATGAGGGGGATGTTGGCCAGAGTTTCTACATTATTAATTATCGTCGGCTTCCCGTACAGGCCGGCTTCGGCCGGGTAGGGCGGCCGCGGGCGCGGCTCGCCCCGCTCACCCATGGCCGAGCGCAAAAGCGCCGTCTCCTCGCCGCAAACGAAGGCGCCCGCTCCCAGGCACAGGTCGATATCGAAGTCGAACTTGCTGCCCAGAATGTTTTTGCCCAGCAGCCCCGCCTGGCGGGCCTGCCGCACGGCGATCTCCAGGCGGCGCACCGCCAGCGGGTACTCGGCGCGGACGTAGATCCACCCTTCGCTCGCACCCACCGCGTACCCGGCAATGAGCATGCCTTCCAGCACCGCGTGCGGGTCGCCCTCCAGGATCGCCCGGTCCATGAAGGCGCCCGGGTCGCCCTCGTCGGCGTTGCAGACGATGTACTTGGGATGCGCTTCGGCTGCGCGCGCGAAGGCCCACTTTTTTCCCGTCAGGAAGCCGGCCCCGCCCCTCCCGCGCAAACCGGAGCGGGTGACGACGTCGATTACTTCTTCCGGCGAGTATTCGGCCAGCACCCGGGCCAGGGCGGCATACCCGTCGTGCGCTACGTACTCGTCGATGTTCTCGGGATTGATGAGGCCCGCGTTGGCCAGGACTATGCGTTTCTGCTTCCGGAAGAAAGGCACGTCGCGCGCGAAAAGGACCGGGTTCCGGCCGGGCTCCCGGTAAAGCAGGTCTTGGACGGGTTCACCCCCGACGAGGTGCTGTTGGACCAGGCGCGGTACTTCGTCGGGGGTTACGTGGCGGTAAAAGACGCCGCCCGGGTACACCACGACCAGGGGCCCCATCTTGCAGTACCCGTGACAGCCCGTGTGCGTAACGGTTACATCCAGCCCGTGGTCCTTTATCGCGCGCTTGAGGGCAGCCAGGACTTCCTGGCTGCCGGCCGATATGCAGCCGACACCGGTGCAGACCAGGACCTGCGTCGGCCTCCCCAGTTGCCCCTCCTGGAGCCGCTCCTCAAGGACCGGGCGGAGCCGCTCTTTCGTCGCGTTCAGGTCGGCGGCGCTCCGGTACACGCTCCGTTTCCTCCTCCGCTTCTGCTTCGCGGCAGCGCCGGATAACGTCGGCCACCTTGTCCGGCGTCACCTCGCCCACCATGTCGTCGTTGACCGTGACCACGGGCGCCAGGCTGCATGCCCCGACGCAACGGGTGGTACGCAGCGAGAACATGCCGTCGGGGGTGGTCTCCCCTTCCTTGACGCCAAGGGCCGCCTGGAAGCGGTCCAGGACGGCCTGGGCGTTCTTGACGTAGCACGCGGTGCCCGTGCAGACGCCGATGCTGTACTTCCCGGGAGGCTCGGTTATGAACCGGCTGTAAAAGGTAGCCACGCCGTAAATGTGGCTCGCCGGCAGGCCGGTCTTCTCCGCCACGTAAGTCTGGACCTCCGGCGAAAGATAACCGAAAAGCTCCTGGGCCTTGAACAGGATACGGACCAGCCCTCCCGGCCGGCCGCGGTAACGCTCGATGAACTTATCCAGAATAAGGTAATTTCTCTCCTGCCCCGAAGGCCGGCGACGGTCCATGTAGCATCACCTTTCTTAATCTTTGTTCGCTTCACCGAGTTTATACCCCATTTACGAGGCTCTCGCACCATCTCCGGCCAAAATTCGCCATCCGGCGCTATTTTGACCTTTATGCGAGACATATGGTAGAATTAGAGGCAGCCGCTGCAAAACTTCGTCTTTGAGGAAGGTGGAGCGATGAACACGCTCAAGGTTTGGATCCTGATGGCGGGGCTGACGGGGCTGCTGGTGCTGATCGGGCAGGCCCGGCTGGGGCAGCAGGGGGGGGTGGGTGCGGAAGAGAGGCGTGGAGGGGAAGAGAGGAGATTTCGG
>DMDP01000209.1 GCA_003445475.1 Peptococcaceae bacterium
CGCAGTTCTTCAGCCAGGTGCGGGTAGGGAACGCGCGCACAGGGCACCTTCTCCCTGTCGTATCGAGACACGTTCCGGCACGAACAGTACCTCTACCCGTTTCGCGGCGAGGTCAACGTTTACCTCCTGCACGCCGGGTACAGCATGCAAAGCTTTCTCTATTGCCCCAACGCAGTGGTGGCAAGTCATGCCCAAAACGTTTAGAACGACTCGTTGCGTGGACACTCAACCCGTACCTCTTCTCAGGTAAGAAGCTTGGTCAACTTCTCCACGACAATATGCTTCGGCGTGAAACCGACTTCCTGGTCAACCACCTTGCCGTCCTTGAAAAAAAGCAGGGTCGGAATGCCCTTGATACCAAAACGTGCGGTCAATGCCTGGTTGTCATCAACATTAAGCTTGGCTACCTTTACCTGACCGGCAAACTCTCTGGCTATTTCCTCGATAATCGGTGCCATACTGCGGCAGGGGCCGCACCAGGCGGCCCAAAAATCGACCAGCACCGGCTTGTCGTTTTTAAGAACTTCTTCCTCGAAGTTCTTTTCATTAAGTTCCACTGCCATATGAACCATTCCTTTCGGTAAGACTTATTGTCTTAAGCGAACGCACGGTTCGCCCGCTACACGCTTCAACCGAACCTGCGCGTCCCGCCCGCGCTGCAGCTGTTGGTCGTAGTCTCACGCAGGCAACTGAAAGAACTTATAAGGCGCGCAACATCCGAACTGCCGCAAGAAGTGCACCGTACGGCGTCTCTTCTAGCCCACGCCGTTAATGCCGTAAACCGGTTACCGCACTGGTTACACCGATATTCATACATAGGCATTTCCGGTCACACCCCTACCGTATACTTGCACCTTCGCTTTGACGAATGTCCCTGCAAGTCTGTTTAAAAGTTTACATAAAAGCCGTCCGTCTGGCAAGACTGAAACCGGCGTCAAGTCACGGGGTACAAGATAAGGAGGACTTCTTATAGAGTAGAATAAAGTTCAGGATGAACTGCAATTCCTGCCGGTTCAAGTTGCAGGCCAGGTTCAAAATCGCCTGCACGTTGGGGTGCAGAAGCAACTCCCGCACATCCGGGCTTAGCGTCTCCAAGAGCTGGTTTACCGAGCCGGACTCGGTAATAAAGTAACAAGGAGATACACCAAGTGCCTGGGCTATCTTTTCCAGGGTGTTCAGCGAAGGTTGCACCTTACCCTGCTCGATTTGGCCGATAAGTCCTGCCGTAACCCCGGCGAGCCTTGCCAGTCGCGCCTGCGTCAAACCGTATTCCTCACGCAGGGCTTTTAGCCGGTGACCCAGTGAACTCCCCTGCCCCAATAACACGTAAACCGGAACGCCAAGTTCGCCGGCGAGCATCTTCAAGATCTTTACCGACGGGTAAACAACTCCCCTTTCGATTTCGCCCAGATAGGATGCCGAAATGCCGGCCCGGGATGCCAATTCCTGAATGCTCAGGCCCATCTCGCCGCGGAAGAGGCGTATCCTCTGGCCAAGCAGCAGGCCGGTTTTGGACCCCTCGCCCCGGATGAGGCGATGTTTTGAAATGTCAAGGGCGGCGGCGATTCTTTCGAGCGCTTTCATTGAAGGCCGCTTCGTGCCGCGTTCGATTTCGCTAAGATATGACAGGGATAGCTTTGCCCGCTTGGCCAATTCTTGCAACGTATATCCCCGCTCTTCGCGCACTGCTCGTATCTCCTCTCCGCGCACCTGCATAGCATCACCCTGAAGCAGTTTTCTCTATCAAAAACAAAAAAGCAGGGCTATATTTTCATTCTAGTATACTTGGTACGGGGACGTAAAGTAATCATTGGCTGCCCAAAATCCGTTCCGTCAATTCGCGGAAGACCGGTGCGGCACTCCGGCTGCCGCTTGCCCCGCCTTCCACGAGCACGCTGATCGCCAGCCGGGGATGCTCAGTCGGGGCGTAGCCGGCAAACCACGCCAGCCTTTCGCCCTGGGCAGTTTCTGCCGTACCCGTTTTACCTGCCGTGCCCCAACCGGGCACCTGGGCCTCCCGGCCCTGTCCTTTTGCCGTCACCAGCGCCATCAAATGCTGCAACTTGCGGGCGGTACGCGGGCTTAAAACCCGGCGGGGAGGCGCGGGCGGAACTTCCTCGACGATGGTGCCTTCCTCCGTGAAGCATTTTACCAGCCGCGGCTGCCGATAAATGCCGCCGCGGGCAACAGTAGCGACCAGCGAGCACAGTTGGACGGGTGTGCTGAAAACGGGCCAGTGGCCGATTGCCGCGTTCACCAGGTTGTACGGTTCCTTGATGGCGTCAAGACTTTGCCTTGGATCCGGGGGGCGCGGAAGACCGGTGACGGCCTGGTTTTCCAGGCCAAGACGGCGGGCATAGGTAACGAGGCAGTCTGCCCCAAGCCGGATGGCTATCCGGGCAAACACGGGGTTGCAGGACTCGGCGAAAGCGCGGGCAAAAGTGATGACGCCGTGGCCTTCGGGCAGCCAGCAGTGAACCAGCCTGTCCTGGTGGCCCGAACAAAAAAAGAGCTCGTTCTCGGCGACAATACCTTCTTCCAGCGCGGCCGCCGCAACAACAATTTTAAACAGGGATCCCGGAAAGTACAAAGTGATCGCCCGGTTGGTAAAGGCACCGTCCGAAGCTTCGAGGTATTCTTCCATCTGACGGGGGTGATACGCCGGACGCGAAGCCATCGCCAGGATGTCGCCCGAATTTACCTCCTGGACAACGATCGCGCCCTTGATCTTATGTCTATCCATAATCTCCTCGGCCGCCCGCTGGATGCCAGCGTCAAGCGTCAGAACAACGTTTTGCCGGTTTTTGTCCGGTGTCTTGGCCAGCGTTACCTTTTGACCCGCCAACAGTTTGCCGGTAGCGTCGGTATACGCCAGCGCCATCCGCCGCGGCGCGCTTCCTTTAAGACGTGCCTCGTAATATTTTTCGATCCCAGCCTTTCCCACAAGGTCACCGGCGTGGTATGGCTTGTCGGTTGAGGCTCGCAGGCGCGCCAGCTCAGCGCTACTATCTATTCTCCCGAGGTGCCCCACGACGTGGACGGCCAGTGGCCGGTTATCGTAGCGCAACGCAACCGGGGCTGCGGTAATACCCGCCCAGGAGGCACGTATAATTTCGCTTGCTTGCTTTTTCGTAATGGGGAACGGTAAAAGGCCGGGAGTGTCAAGATAACGTGTCACATCTGACGCCGGCACGCGGAGGATACGTCCAATATTCCGTGCGGCGGCGTAACGATCTTGGAGCAACCCGGGTATGACCACCACCCGGTATTCAGTGAAGTTTCCCGCCAACGGTGTAAAGTGCCTGTCGAGGATCAGGCCGCGGGGGACTTCTTCCAGGGGCACTGTAATAGCATCCTGTTGCCGTGCGCAGGACAGGTATCTGGCATGCTGGTCGACCTGAATTGTCCACAGGCGTGCGGTTATGGCGACGAAGGCCGCAAAAAAACCGAGGCCAAGCACAAGGAGACGCACTTGCCTCAGGTGCGCCAATCCAACCACTCCCGGGATAATCTTTACCTATATTCTGGCAATGGAAAGGGTA
>DMDP01000167.1 GCA_003445475.1 Peptococcaceae bacterium
TACCGCACGGCGCCCCGCTGCGGCCGCAGCGCCAGGGCGAACGCCACCGTCAGGGGCCCGACCCGACCGATAAACATGGTAAGAATCAGGACGACCTTGCCAAACGGGGTAAGCTCCGGGGTAACTCCTGTAGACAGGCCAACCGTCCCGAAAGCGGAAACGGTTTCGAACAGGAGTGCCAGGAAATCTCTTTTCTCGCTAACAAGCAGGGCCGTGGTGGCCAGCGTGACCACCGTAAGTGCCGTGAGGAATACGCCGAGGGCGCGGTAAATCTGCTCCTTGGGTATACGCCGGCCGAACAGTTCCGCGTCTTCTTTCCCGCGGGCCAGAGAAAGGACGGCCAGCCCAAGAGCACCAAACGTGGTGGTCTTAATGCCTCCGCCGGTGGAACCGGGCGACGCGCCGATGAACATCAGGACAATGATAAAGAACTGCGTCGCGGCGTACATTTTGGCTACCTCCACGGTACTGAAGCCCGCCGTTCGCGGCGTCACGGCGTGAAAGAAAGCCGCACCGATCTTGGCGCCGGGAGTAAGACCCGCCAGCGCGTGGTTGCGTTCAAGAGCCAGGAAAATAAGCATGCCGAAAACAATTAATAGGAATGTAAGCACCAGCACAAACTTCGAGTGCAAAGAAAGCTTCCGCCAGCGTCTATGGGTGAACAGGTCGACCGCGACGGCAAACCCGAGGCCGCCCAGGATTACGGGCAGCGCCACGCCCAGCGTTACGACCGGATCGCCTACGAACCGGGTCAGGCTGCGAAAGCCGCCCATTAGGTCAAAGCCGGCATTGTTAAAGGCCGAAACGGCGTGGAAGAGTCCGAACCACATTCCTCGCTCCCACCCGAAATAGGCAACAAATCGAAGACCCAGTATCAGGGCGAAGGCGGCTTCGATGGCGAGGGTATACAGCAGAATGCTGCGTACCAGGCGCACCACGCCGGCCACATTGACGTTATTCAGCGATTCGCGAATAACCAGACGCTCCCGGAAACCAATCCGCTTGCCCAGCAGAATGGCGAACAACGTGCCCATGGTCATGACGCCGAGTCCGCCCGTCTGTATGAGCAGAAGAATGATCGCCTGTCCCCAGGAAGACCAGAAGGTCCCGGTATCTACCACAACCAGGCCGGTGACGCACACCGCCGAAGTGGCCGTAAAAAGCGCCGTAAGAAAATCCGCCTGGCGCCCTGCTGCGGCAAAGGGACTTAACAGCAAGAGCGTTCCCGCCGCAATTGCGGCGGCGAACCCTAAAATAAGGAGTTGCGGCGGTGAGAGGCGCAGCGATACAGCGCGCTGCCGCCCTCGCAACACGATCCCCCGTGTTTCGCGCAGAGCTTCCATTCCTGCCAACCTGCCCCATAGTTTTTGCCGTCAAAAAGAAAGCACGGCTCATTGCGAACCATGCTGGAACATGTTTGGCCGGGAAGAAGAGATTTCTTTAAAATTGTCAACCACCCAGCTTCGCCTTGGCTACAGCTACCAGCCGGCCAAAGGCCTCCATATCGTTTACCGCCAGATCGGCAAGCATCTTGCGGTTGATACTTACACCCGCTTCTTTCAGCCCCTTGATCAGGCGGCTGTAGTTGATTCCGTTCATACGAGCCGCGGCATTGATGCGTGAAATCCAGAGACGACGGAAGTCGCGCTTTCTGGCCTTGCGGTCGCGATACGCGTAGGCCAGAGATTTCATTACCTGCTGGTTGGCCACGCGGTAAAGTTTTGACTTGGCACCCCAGTATCCCTTCGCCCGCTTCAGAACCTTTTTATGCCGCCGGCGCGAAATAACCGCCGTTTTTACTCTTGGCAAAGAGGGCAACCTCCTTTCATAGATACCAAAGCTGCTTTAATACGGCAGCAGACGCCGGACACGCGGCGTATCGGCCGCGCTCAGTATCCTGCCTTTTCTCAAACGGCGCTTCCTTTTAGCCGTTTTATGTTCCAGGAGGTGGCTGTGAAAGGCGCGGAAGACCTTTATCTTCCCCGTTCCGGTTTTACGAAAGCGCTTGGCGGCCCCGCGGTGTGTCTTTATCTTGGGCACGTTTTCACCTCCTATTCCTGCTTCGGCGCCAGGATCATGATCATGTTCCGCCCTTCAAGCTTGGGCTGTTTCTCAATAATCGCGAGATCCTGTACCTGCTGCGCGAGTCGTTCCAGTAACTGGTGGCCAAGTTGGGGATGTACGATCTCTCTTCCCCGAAAAATAAGGGTCACCTTAACCTTGTCGCCGTCTTTGAGAAAGCGCATGGTGTTCTTGGCCTTGACCTGGAAGTCGTGATCCTCGATGCTCGGCCGCAACTTAATCTCCTTTACGCTGATTATGCGCTGCTTCTTACGTGCCTCCTTCTCCCGCTTCGACTGCTCGTACTTGTACCGGCCAAAGTCCATCAACCGGCACACAGGCGGCCTGGCCTGCGGTGCCACCTCCACCAGGTCCAGGCCCCGCTCCTCGGCCAGTCGGAGTGCGTCCCGAAAAGGCATCACCCCGATTTGTGTACCGTCGGTATCGATGACCCGCACCTCGCGCGCCCGGATCTCTTCATTAACCCGTAGGTCTTTGGTAATAACCTCGCACCTCCTGGCATTCCTTAATCACCACAAAAAAAGCGGGCGTCCACCCGCTGAAAGCCATAATTAACCCGGCTTACACCAATCAACGTGACCTTACTGACACGCGGTCGTAAGGTGAGAAGCGGATGGCTTCTACTT
>DMDP01000017.1 GCA_003445475.1 Peptococcaceae bacterium
TGGTCGCCGAGGCCTTGCTTAAAGGCGGTGCGGTCAGGCTGAAAGTGACGGTCGGAAGTACGGAAGCCGAAGTTAACGGCCGGCCTGTGACGCTGGCGAGCCCGCCCCTCGTGATAGAAGGGGTAACTTACCTGCCGTTGCGTTTCGTAGCCGAAGCCTCTGGTTACCAGGTAGACTGGGATAGGGACGCCGGAGCGGTACTGGCAAGGGGTGGCAAGAGAATTGTCTTGCCGGTAGATGGCAAGACGGTAGTTATTCCCGATAAACACAACCCGGTGGCTCTTATCGCGCTGCCGGCAATACGCGACCTTGGACTTGGTATACGTGTGCACGGGGTTGACATCGAACTGGACGGGAATGTTGGGAATAGTATGGATTACCTTGAAGCCGCCGGTTAGGAACGGTGTGCCAGGGCAGGAGACATCCGCGAAGAGTAGAATACAATATGGGAGAGTCTATGCAATCTCCGGGGGAGGAGGGTCCTGACGATCCAGACGGGTACATACCGGTGTCCCTGCGGGAGCGGTAAGAGGTACGAGGAATGTTGCGGTAAGTTCGATAATGTTATTTCCATCGCCCAGGTCAAGTGGCGACGGGCCAGCGCGCAACTGCGGCGCCGCCTGGCGGCTTTTGCCGAGGAAGCCATTTTTATCAAAGAGGTATCCCGGGCGCAGGAACTGTTCTTCCGTGAGATCGAACACGATCTTTGCACCGTCGACGAGGATTTCATTATCGAACGCTGTTTTGAATGGTTCATTTTCGATTACCGGCTGCCGAACGGTTATCGAATCATCGAGCTGTTTAAAGACGACTTTCTTGACCGGCTGCCGCTAACCGAAGCGCTCCTTCTGTTACTCTGGCAGGAGGCTTATTGCTCCTTCTACGAGGTAAAGGCAGTTTTTCCCAACAAGGGTTTCCTCGTGGAAAGCCTGCTGGACGGCAGGCGGTGTCACGTACGTAATCCGGGTGTGCCTGCGGAAATAGGTACGGGCAGCATCCTTTTTATTCGCCTGTTAAGAGTGGGGGAGGAGTACGAATTCTCGACGAGTGCCTTGAGCCTGCCGGCTTCGCGTAAGGGCGATCTCTTGGACTGGGTCTACAAGGATCACCTGCGGTGGTGTCACGTAAATAGAGATGCGGGCGACCTTTCGTGGGCGTCCTATCTCCGGGCCCAAGCACATAAAATTAACGGGGAGGTAATCCGGCTCGCCCTGGGGGCGCAGGCGCAGGGCCTGGGCAAACAGGTCGAGGAGCAAACTGTTCGTCATCTTATCTCGTTGCTGGACAATAACGTCCTGCGCCAGGTTTGTTCCACGCGCGAAGGCCGGGAGCGGCTTGAGGAGTTGCTCCTGCTGCTGGATAACGACGAGGACATCGAGCGACTGCGTAAACAGTTGGGTATCCGGAATTCGCGCCAGTTGGTACGCGAACCGGTAAACGGACCCGGCGGCTTCAAGTGGCCCCAACCGGCGTATGCCGAGGTGGCGCGACTGGTAAGCTCCGGCCTCAAAACATTGGGCTACAGCGAGGAGGACATTCGTGGCGCGCTGCGCCTGTGGTATGATTTTTGCCGGCTGGAGAAGCCTTATCTTAAAAAACCGGCCGCCTGGGCGGCAGCCATAATTTATACTACCGGGCGTCTCAAGGGGAGAAGAATAAGCCAGAGCGAGATCGCGGCGCAAAACGGCGTGGCCGTGTCCAGTTTATCGGCCAACTTCCGGCTTTTGTGCCGGACGCTCAGGTTCCGGGGGGCCAAAATGGCAGCACTCGAGCCTATTCTTGACAGAATTCTTCAGAACTTAAAACTCTAAACTTTCTTGCGGGGTTTTATTTTTGTTGGCGACCATCCTGGAGCGCATAGTAGGGGCGGCGGTTAACTTTATTGCCGGCCTCGGGTATTGGGGTATTGGGATTGGGATGGCCATCGAAAGCGCCAATATTCCCCTGCCCAGCGAGGTTATCCTCACTTTTGGGGGGTTTCTTGTTAGTCAGGGACAATTGAGTTTTTGGGGAGCGGCGATGGCCGGTACGGTGGGAGGGACAATTGGATCCGCCGTCTCGTACGCCGTCGGCCTGTGGGGCGGAAGACCCTTCTTATTGCGGTACGGGCGTTACATCTTTATCACGGAGGCGCGGCTGGCCCAGGCGGATCGCTGGTTCGCCCGGTACGGCGACGCGGCGGTCTTTATCGCCCGGCTCTTGCCGGTAATCCGGACTTTCATCTCTTTCCCCGCCGGTATCGCACGCATGCATTTTGGACGGTTTCTGCTTTACACCTTCCTCGGTTCCTTGCCCTGGTGCGTTTTTCTAACGTACCTTGGCGTGAAACTCGGCGAGAACTGGCGCTCGCTTGAAATGCTGTTCCGCCGGTTGGATGTTCTTATTGTTGCCGCCGTTCTCGGCGTGCTGCTGTACTTCTGGTGGCACAAACGTAGACGATAGCTTCTCTGTCTGCCACAATTTAGGCGGTTATGGCAGGTGGCCTCCAGCAGGGCCATTTTTTTTATGGATTTGGCAGGCACCGTTCAGCAAGAATAATACGAAAGCATGTCGGAACGGGGGTTTTTCGGGTTTGCGTTTGGTGGCAGCCTTGCTGTTGTTGTGCCTGACGCATCTTGTTCCTCTTGACCGGGCGTGCGCCGGTGCGGCTTGCGTTGTTCTCGATCCCGGTCACGGCGGGATAGACCCGGGTGCGGTTACGGCCGACGGCGTATACGAGAAGACGATCAATATAAACCTTGCCCGTGAGGTACGGCGATTCCTGGAGGCGGAAGGCGTAGAGGTCTTCCTCACGCGCAGCAGCGATAGCACGTGTCCTTCCCTGGCCGAGCGGGCAATAATGGCGAACGAGGTAAGGGCCGATCTGTTTGTTAGTCTGCACGCCAATAGCGACATCCATCCCTCCTGCAAGGGAATTGAGCTTTATTATTACCCCGGTTCCCGGCGGGGGGAGGCCGTCACGGGAATAATCAAACAGGTCGTCGCTGAAAGAGAAACGCTGGCGTGTTGCCGTGTAAAGAGTGCGGCCTATCTCGTATTGGAGAAGACCGCTATGCCGGCCGTCCTGGTCGAGGCGGGATATCTCAGCAACACGGCCGAAAGGAAGCGGCTCCTGGACTCTTCTTACCGGCGGGAACTGGCGCAGGCCCTGGCCGAAGGAATTACCATTTACTTGCAAAGAGCCGTCAATTACCGTTAACCCCCAGTATACCGGTTTCGGGAGGGAAAATACTAACCACAGCAATGCAATTTGAGCAAAGGAGGGATAGCGTGGCGAAACCGCTACTGAAAAGGGTTTTGTTCCTGGTGACGCTGGTCTTTTTCGTGCTGGGCGCCCTGGGCGGGTGCGCAGCAAGAAAACCGGCTCCGACACCATCGCCACCCTCGGCCCCGGAGCCGTCCGCTGCCCGTAAACCCTTGCCCACCGATCCGCGGGAAGCCAGCCGTCTGGCGGAACGCCTCGCGCGTGAAGCGGCGGCCGTTCCCGGTGTGAATAAGGCGACGGTGGTCCTGAGCGGGAGCACGGCCTACGTAGGGTTAAATCTTAAGGCGGGCACGGAGGCGGCCCACACGAACGCCATCAAACGCGATGTGGCCGGCCGCGTAAAGAAAGCCGAACCGAGGTTGACCCGCGTTCTGGTTACCACCGACGCAGATACCGTCACACGGCTCAACCGGGTGGCGTCCGGAGTCGCCAAAGGGAAACCGGTCTCGGCCTTTGCCGATGAAATGCGCGAGATTGACCGGCGTATGACGCCTGTCTCTCGATAGATGAAAGGATAACCGCAGCGACCCTGCGGTTTTTCTTTTTACTCCGCCACACCGCGCCCGTACTTCAGCAGTTCGGATACGGTAACCGGCGTATAACCTTTTTCCTTCAAGCCGCGGATCACGGCGGGAAGGGCAGCCGGTGTCTGATCGGCGCTGTCGCTGGCGTGCATCAGAATCACAGCCCCGGGGTGCACCAGATCCAGCACCCTTTTAACGATGGCCTGCACCCCCGGATCCTTCCAGTCCAACGAGTCTACGCTCCACTGGACGGCAGTATACCCGGCGCTGTTGATAGCGTTAACCACCTTCGCGTTCCAGTCGCCGTTGGGTGTACGAATCAGGTGCGGCGCTTTACCGGTGGCCTCGAGAATATCCGCATGGGCTTTGGATATTTCTTCCTTAATTGTGTCTTCCGGGTACTCCGAATAATTAATGTGCCGGTTGCCGTGACTGCCGATCTCGTGGCCTTCGCGGGCAATGCGTCGCGCTATGTTGGGATACCTTGCCGCCCAGGGACCTGCCAGAAAAAAGGTGCTCTTAACATCGTACTGCTTCAGAACGTCGAGCACCGGGCCCGGGACCTTGTCTCCCCACCCGATATCAAAGGTGAGCGCACAGACTTTCTTATCCGTTTTTACCTTGTAGATTATACCGCTGTGTTTGCCCGTCGCGGGTGTGAGGGGTTCTCGCCATAACACCATCGTCAAAAGAAAGGCCACCAGCAAGAACAGCCCGGCCAGAATCGCTTTTCTCTTGATTTTCTTGAGGTTGAGGTAATAAACGCGCATAATCTCCCCACCCTCGGCTTTTTTATCAAAATATTGCGCCCGGACCTTCAATATGCGTGGGCGCGTGGATGTTAATATCTGGTAAGAGAATGAAGCTGCCGGTGCGCGCGCACAATACCTTAAGGGTGCTCATAATGAAGGCATGGCAGTTCCGGCTACACGGGCTTATCTTGCTTCTCGCGATGATCGCCTGGCCGAAAACGGTAGTTGCCGCCCCGCCGGCCCTGACTTGCGAGGCGGCTGTGTTGATGGATGCGCGGACGGGGCAGGTTTACCTGGCCAAAAACCCTTCTTGGCAGATGCACCCGGCCAGCTTAACAAAAATCATGACCGCGCTTGTGGCGCTTGAGGCAGGCGACTTACGGAGCGTGGCTACCGTAAGCGAGCGCGCCGCCTATACCTCGGACGGCAGCATAATTGACCTTCACCCGGGAGAGCGCATCCGCCTGGGCGAACTCCTGGAAGCGGCGTTGATTATGTCGGCCAATGACGCCACCGTGGCCATAGCGGAGCGCGTGGCGGGAGACCACGACCCGTTTG
>DMDP01000041.1 GCA_003445475.1 Peptococcaceae bacterium
ACGCGGAGAAGAACGGCCGGTTCGCGGTTGGCGAATCTGAAGGAGTGGTTTACCGCGCGGCGCTCGATGATTTTGCCCGCGAGATCCGGCGCTCATTTAGCTGGTATCGGGCACAGGAGCGGGAGCACCCGGTCGAGAAAATAATTCTCAGTGGGTCGGGATGTAAAGCGCCGGACTTAAATGCCTTTCTTACGGATCAACTGGGTGTTCCGGTAGAAATGGGCATACCGCCTATCCGCTTTGGTACGACGGGCGGGTACGATCCTGCCTTTGCTCTGGCCGTCGGCCTTGCCCTGTGGGAGGTGATTTAGTAACGTATCGCGTGAACCTTCTTCCGGCGGATCTAATCCCGGGGCGCGGCTTTGATAAGCGGTACTTGTTGCGGCTTGCCGGTATAGGTGCGGCCGGTTCTCTTGTTGCTATTTACCTGGCGTTTCTAGGATCATACCATCTTACTTGCAACCAGATTGTTCGTTACGAACAGGAGTTGCGTGCCGTACAGCCCCGGGCAGAGAAAGTGGAGGAGTTCATCGAGGATCGCCGCAGTGCCGAAGAAACCACGGCAGCTCTGCAGCAGATCCTGGAGTCGCGGCAGACGTGGGCCGATCTGCTGGATAGTCTGGCTTACCACCTACCTGTCGATACCTGGCTAACCAGGGTGGCCCTTTACAACGCAGAAGCGGAAGAAAAGGGAAAGCTTACAGGGCAGAACAAGCAACACGAGCAACAAGAGAAGGAAGCTAACCCACCGCCTTCCCCGGACACAATGCTTATTGAGGGCGCTTCGCTATCCGTGTCGTCGATTGGCGTTACCGTCAGGAATCTTGCGTCCCTCGGGTACTTCCGCAGTGTGTGCCTGGAAGAATTCCACCGGGCTGAGGACGGCAGCCTAGTTTTTTGTATCCGTGCCGAACTGGAGAGGACTAATCGCTAATGCGGAAGAATTTAAGTTCTAAGGAGAAGGTCTTGATTACCATTGGAGGAATAGTTTTTGCTCTGGCGCTTTACCGGTTGGTATTACAACCCCAGTACGAAACTTATGCGGCGGCACGGGAGCGGCTCGGGGAGGTTAAGCAGCAGGTGGTTGCTGCCGAAGCACTTGCCAGGCGGGAGGCGGTGGAAATAGAAGCTCTGGCCGCTGCGCGGCAACGGCTTGCCGTTCTAAAACCCATGTTTGAGACCAACATAGAGAACGGCTCCGTCTTGGCCGACATCGGGCTTGAGGCCGTTCGCAAGGGAGTGGCGATTACGGCGTTCAAACCGGGGGCGGTGGTTAATAGAACGCATTATCTGGAACTACCGCTTCACTTTTCGGTAGAAGGCAATTATCCTTCTGTGCAGGCTTTTATACGCAAACTGGAGAATCTGCCCAATGTCAGCGAGATTCGCCGTTTGGATATCCGGGCCGGTAGTTTTGAGGGTAACGCGCAGGAAAAAACCTTGCCGGGTTTAAGTAACGGTTACGTGCAGGCGCAGTTTCTCGTGGTGGTTTATGCAACGCCGGGGCAAGGAAGAGAACTGGAACTGGCGGAACTCGGGGAGTGGCTTCTGGGTCGTTTTAACCCCTTTTTGGCTCCGGGTTCTGTTTCGCCCCTGCCCGGCAAGGTACCGGCGTCGCGCACAGTGGTTCCCGGGCAATCAGGTCGGGAGCATTTAGAGAACGAGCGGCGTGGGCTACCGGGTGAGCAGCCCGCGGCGAACGTTCAAAACGGCGAGCGCAACGGCCCCGTGTTGCAACCGGTGTTATCCGGTGCTGAGAGGCCGCACGTGCCAAAGTAGTTGATAATACGGGCTGTATAATCTCTGTGAGCCGCGCTTAAACTGGCATTGGAGCCTTTTGACAAGGGGAGGCGCAGGCCAAAATTGTTTGGTAAAGAGCTTTTGGCTGAAGTTCTGGCCGCCGCCCTGGCCGGGGGCGGCGATTTTGCGGACATATTTATTGAAGAGAAAGACGTTTTGGGTATTAGCTGCGAGGATCGGAAAATAGAACGCGTGCATTCCGGAACCGATGCCGGGGCCGGGGTGCGCGTGGTAAAGGAAGAAGGCACCTTTTACGCGTATACCAACGACCTGACGCGCGAGGGGTTGCTGGCAGCGGCCCGGGCGGTCAGCCGCGCCGCGAACGGGGCAAAGATCCGCGAATTGCGCGAGATACCGCGGGGTATCCACCTGTCTGTGTCCCAACCGCCTGGCGCGGTGCCCGTAGAGGAAAAAGTGGCCATAGTGCTGGCGGCCGAAAAAGCCGCGCGGGCCGTGGACGAGCGTGTACGCCAGGTCATCGTCGGTTACGGTGACGTAACCCAGAAGGTAACGATTGCTAACAGCGACGGCGCTTATGTTGAAGACGAACGCGTACGGACCCGTTTCGTGGTGCAGGTGGTCGCCGCGGACGGCGAGATACTCCAGACGGGATATGAAGCTGTGGGCGGATTCGCCGGTTTTGAACTTTTTGAGCATCACGCCCCCGAGGATGTTGCGTTGGTGGCCGCGCGCCGCGCCGTGGCGTTACTGGATGCCCAGCCCGCTCCATCGGGGCGGATGCCGGTGGTGCTGGCAGGCGAAGCCGGCGGTACTATGGTACACGAGGCGTGCGGGCACGGCCTGGAGGCGGACCTGGTGCAGAAGGGGCTGTCGGTCTATGCCGGCAAGGTGGGGCAGCAGGTGGCGGCCCCCGCGATTACGGTAATCGACGACGCCACGCTGCCCGGCCGGTACGGCTCGTACGCCTTTGACGACGAAGGGGAACCCGCGCGCCCGGTGGTGCTGATAAAAGACGGGGTTCTGCAGG
>DMDP01000005.1 GCA_003445475.1 Peptococcaceae bacterium
TGCCCGGAACCATTTTACTCATAGCGGTGCAGCGACTGTACCGCATCCATTGCCGGGACACTTTCCAACCTGTTCGGCGTGCTCTATAATTAGGGTACCGGCCGCGTTTTGGAAAACAACGCGAGACCGGGCGTCACCCGCCGGAAGGATGGGCTGCGGAATGCCGTTGCAAAGCGTTGCCTGGGATCGGGGTATGGCCGGCGGGAGCGCGGCTGAACGGGCGGTGGTCGGGTGTGTCGAGTATTTCCGAGATTTACCGTGGTTACAGGGACGCGCTGCGCGAATCCCAGGCGCGCTACGAGGAGCTTTACCTGGCACGGGCAAAGGCCGCGCGGGAATTCTACCGTGCCTGGTTTTACAATCTGATAATCACCTACCCGGAGCGCTGGCAGAACCGGGTGTATACCGACCGGATAAGGCGAAGCGCGGAGGTCTTTTTTGGCCGCCGCGAGGTAGATTTCTGCGCTATCGACGGAAGCTGCTTTAAGGATCCCTTCACCGACTTTATGGTGTTTTTCGGAGCTTCCTACGGCGTCAAGGGCCGCCTTTCCCTGACGGGATCGCCGCCGCGCCTGAAATACGAGCGGTGGTCCATGGATCAGGACGTGAGCATGGTGGCCTACGTGCCGATACCCCTTGCACATATTAGCGACGCAGTAGGCGGACGCCCGAAGGATCAGTTCCTGGTTTCGGAAGAGGATAAGGTTAATCTGGCTAACATCCATACGAAGATAATGCAACTCGCCGAAGTTTACCTGGCCTACCACGTTGCCTCGGCCTCGGCTATGGAATATCCCCGCCTCATAATGATGGATCATTCTCTCTCCAGCATTTTCTCCAGTGTGGAAAGAGGTTTGGAAACCATCGGCCTGATCGGGTACCAGCTCGGGCAGCGGCGTCTGAGCAAGCGCGATGTGGTTGTCGCTCTCTCACGTCCGTACTCCCGTGAACTCGGTATTCCGTCAGCCAAGCATTTCAGCCTCCGGCGGCGGCTCATCGCCGAACTTACCTGGAACAAGGGGCGCCCGGTCGACCTTTCAGAGTTCAGCCGGCGGGAGAAGGTTGATCTTGCCGAGGTCCGCCGTGCCGCGGAGGCCCTGGCTGGCGTTGGCAGAAGTGCGGTCAGTCCACCGGTGGCCGCACTCGAAGCGCCGGACAGGCTTTCCGTGGCGGCGGGTTTTGACCCTGAGCTGGCCTGGTACGACGTACTGCGCCTCTTTGAAGATATCTGTTATCGTCTTTTCCTCAAAAAAGATCAGTCGGCGCTAATTTACACGGTGCGGGACGACGATGGTGAACGCCGCCGGTGGATGAGCCCGGACGATCTCGATTTTCTGATCGCGGTGGGTATGCGGGGCCTTATCGAGCGGTGCTGGGAAAAGAGAATCCTGCTCGTAGGGATCGCCAAGGACTCGGCGACGCGATTTTTCAGTCGGCATTACCTGGGCGTTCTGCGCCATGTGGGCGTCTATCCGAACGTGGACGTTGGCCCTTTGCCGTGGACCGACCGCGTCTTCCTGGAAGCTCTCGCCCAATCGGAACCTACTGTCGCGGCGCCCTGGAGCACCGTGGAGTTCGACGGTGTATTCATGACCCTGCACCTGGAAGAAGACCCCCGCACCGGCAGGCCGGAAGTGCGGGGGATGCGGGGATGGGTGGTACTGCCGCCGGAGCGGTTGTTTTTGCGTTCCCTGGCCCAATTTTATCTTGTCCGTAGGTCCGGTGTTGCCCGCATGGGGCACGTTATTTTTGTGGACCGCCTGGCGCACCCGCACTTTGACGGGAAGGCGTTCGGCGGGGTGGAAGTCACGGCGCGGGAACTCGGCACCATAAAGCCGGTGGTCTATTTAGACAGCAGTGCAGATAACCAGATGCAGGACCTGATGATGTTCTTTCTGGATGTGCTCACCAGGAATCTTTATCCAGAAGTGATTGGCTACCCGGATCCTTTGCACAAGGCGGACTGGGGCGCAAAGACTCTTAAGCGGCGGGCGCGTGACCTCATTAGGAGCAGCGAGACGGCTTTCCGAATACGACCAATCAGCCGGCTCTTTCGCAGCATGCGGGACGAAGCCGGGAGATAGGGGGGTCGAAGGTGGGGAAGCAGGTAATAGTTCACGGGGACGTGTGGGTGCCCAACCGGGTAGGGAGGCTAATGCGGATGCAGGAGGACGAGCTTTCCCGCTACCAGTTCGAAGTCTGGTTCGAGTACACGCGGCGGGCAATGAACGACATAAGGGAAGGGGCCATGCTTGCTGTCCGCAATTTCTCGTCCGACAACACGGTGGCACGCTACAGTATCCTCGAGGTGACGGGCTTAAAACCGATCCATTACGCGCTGGGCGAAGATCCCCGTGGTTTCCCAGGCTTTGTAATGGAGGCGGCGAAGAGTGCCTCGCAGGACTGGATAGAGCAAGAGAGTGATGCGTATGAAGACACCACGGTCATCCGCTGTACAGCCATTCCTACGAACCTTGAACTCGTGGAGCACCCCGACGGGCGGATGGAGTTTGAAAACGAAAGCAACATTCCCATGATCGGGGAAGAAGCCCGGCTGCTTTCTACGGAAGTTACCGAGCAGGTTGTGAACCGTGACCTCGATTTTGAAAACGAGGATCTGATGCTTGTGGGCACCCTCACCCGGGACGAAAAGGTAAGGGTTTTTCTCCGCTTTGAGGAGTTTGTAAAAGTGCACTTCGGCATTTTTGGCTTCACCGGCGCCGGTAAGTCGAACCTCCTCAGCACGCTCGTCAGCAAAGTTTTGTCCAAGGAAGGCGAACCTATCAAGGTCGTTCTCTTTGATCTGATGGGTGAGTACACGGGCCTTCTGATAGACCAGCTTCTGCAGATCGACCACGCTTACCTGGTTTGCCTTGGTGAAAGGACGCTCCCGGAACCGGTGTTTCGATACGTCAACGGCGATACCGGGCGGCCTCGCAGGGAGGACGCGGCGCGGCTGTTTGCCCGGTACGTACTGCTGCCGAAGGCACTTAAGCCCTACCAGAAGAAGATGGAGGCCGCCTTGGCGGCACTAATGGACGCGAAGAAGGTTAGGGTGTTTTCATACGAAGAAAATATGTCGGTTTATGAACTATTCTTTGGAAATCACGAGCAAGTGCCGCACCGCAGGAAACCGCGTAAGGAGGCATTAACCATCGCTCGCAAAGAGCTTATCAAGCAGATCGTAAGCGCAAGCGGTATACACGGCGACTGGAAGCAAGTGCTGCTGACAGCTGCCCTGGCGCAACGACTTAAAGAACTA
>DMDP01000102.1 GCA_003445475.1 Peptococcaceae bacterium
CGACCTGGGGATCATCCCCATGGGCGAGCCGATGTAACTGATAGTTTGTGAGGTGTAGCCAATGAAGGTAGGGTTTTTTGTCGGCTGCAATACGGCGTTTAACAGGCCTGACCTCGAGCAGGCCACGCGGTACGCGTTCCCGGCGCTGGGTGTAGAGCTGGACGACCTGGAAGGACAATCGTGCTGTCCCGCGTGGGGCACCCTGCCCTCCGTCGACCTGGTGGGCTGGTGCGCCCTGGGGGCAAGAAACTTCGCCATCGCCGAGGCAAAGGGCGTGGACCTCGTTACGGTGTGCGGCAGCTGCTACGGCAGCCTGGCCGAGAGCAAGTACAAGATGGATACCCGCCCCGAAATAAAGGCCAAGGTGAACGAGATTCTCAAGGACATCGGCAAGGAATACAAGGGCACCAGCAACATCAGGATGACGTTCTACTACCTGTACCACGAGATCGGGCCGGACAAGATCAAGGAGGCTCTCAAGCACAAACTCGACGGCCTGCGCATCGCCATCCAGCCCGGTTGCCACTCGCTTTGGCCGAGCGAGGTGTACGTGGACAAGGAAGAGGATCCCTTCCACCCTAAGGTTCTGCAGGAGATGTGCGAGGCTCTGGGCGCCACGGTTCCTTATTACAGCCGGTTGCTGGACTGCTGCGGCATGGGCGCCATGCGCAGCACCGACCGGGAAAAGTCCTTTAACCTCTTCCAGAAGAAGCTCGTTTCCATAAAGGAGGAAGCTGATCCCGACCTGATCGTGACCGGCTGCAGTTCCTGCCTGATCCAGTTTGACACGGCCCAGGAGTTCCTGCGGCAAGACAGGAAGATCAACTTCGAGATCCCCGTCCTGCACTACATGCAGCTTCTGGCGCTGTGCCTGGGAGCCGATCCCGAGAAGGTTGCCGGTCTTGCGAAGACGGACGTAGGCCAGGTCGTGAAGAGGATTTTGGAGGGATGAGAAATGAGTGACTGGAAGCCCAATATCGTGGTATTTGCCTGTAACTGGTGCACGTACCAGGGCGCCGACCTGGCGGGGAGTCTGCGCTACGACTACCCGTCCACGATCAATATCATCCGGGTCCCGTGCAGCGGGCGGGTAGAGCCGGAGTTCATCGTCGCCGCCCTCAAGAACGGGGCTGACGGCGTCTTCGTCGGCGGTTGCCATCCGGGCGATTGCCATTACAAGGAAGGCAATTATAAAGCTATCCGGAGGTTCATCCTGCTGAAGCGCGTACTTACCAGCATGGGTATCGAACCGGAAAGGGTCAGACTCGAATGGATCTCCGGTTCGGAGGGGAAGCGCTTTGCGGAAGTTATGGCAGAGTTTGACCGGACTATTAAGGAAATCGGACCAAACCCCGTCGGGAGGGATGGCAATGGCCGATAAGTTGAAACTAGCGTACTTCTTGTCCGGTGGGTGCGGCGGTTGCGATATGGCCATCGTGGACCTGTCGGAAACCCTGGTTGATGTTCTACCCAACCTGGAGGTCGTCTTCTGGGCGCCCACCGTGGCCGACGTAAAGTACAAGGACCTTGAGGCCATGCCGGATAAGTCCATCGATGTGGGTCTCTACTCTGGTATGGTACGGCTGGGTGAGCAAGAACACATTGCCAAGGTTATGCGGGCGAAGTGCAAGGTGCTGGTTGCGTGGGGTATTTGCGCGGCCCTCGGCGGTATTCCGGGCATGGGCAACATGCATACCAAGGAAGAAATCTATAAGACGGCGTACTTTGATACGTACAGCACCGACAACCCCGACGGCATCACCCCGCAAACCAGGTGCGTGGTGGACGGCAAGTACGAACTGACCCTGCCGGAGTTCTACGAGTACGTGCGGCCGCTGAACCAGGTGGTCGATGTCGACTACTACATCGGCGGTTGCCCGCCCCACCATTCCTTTGTGGGCGAGGCGATTCTCGCCGTGCTGCAGGGGAAGCTGCCGCCGCCCGGTTCCTGGATCACCGGCGGCAAGGCGGTTTGCGACGTCTGCAAGCGGAACCCCGCCACGCAGGGCGAGGGGCGGGAGCCGATTACCGCCGTCAAGCGGACTATCGACGGCGCGCCGGCGGAAGGCAAGTGCCTGCTGCAGGAAGGGTACCTCTGTCTCGGCCCGATTACCCAGGGTGACTGCGGCGCCCTCTGCCCCAAGGTCAACATACCGTGTCGCGGCTGCGGCGGGCCGATGCCGGGTGTGAAGGACTTCGGCCTGCGCGCCATTGCCGCGATCGCTGCCTCGATGGAAAACGAAGAACTGGTCGACCAGATCCCCAGCCCAGTGAAGCTGTTCTACCGGTACTCGCTGCCGGCTTCAATGCTGGGTAGGAAGGTCAAGTAAGGGGTGAGGACATTGAAGAAGATCGAAATTAACCCGATGACGAGGCTGGAGGGCCACGGCAAGATCGCCATTTTCCTGGATGACCGGGGAAATGTGGACAATGTCTTCTTCCAGACCGTGGAGCTGAGAGGGTACGAGCGTTTCCTGCAGGGCATGCCCATCGAGGAGGTGCCGCGGACGGTTTCCACCATCTGCGGGGTGTGCCGTTGCGTGCACTTTACCTGCTCGTGTAAGGCCGCCGACGCCGTTTACGGTGTGGAGCCGACCCCGACGGCGAAGAAGATCAGGGAACTGGTGCTGAACGCCCATTACGTGGAGGACCACTGCGCCATCCTCTACGCGCTCGGTTTTCCGGATTTTGTCGTAGGTCCCACCGCCAACGCCGCCGCCCGCAACCTTATCGGACTGGTGCAGGCCGTGGGGGCCGAGACCGGCAAGCTCGTACTTAAAAAGCGGTATGCGGCCGTTAAGGTAATTGAGATGCTGGCGGGCAAGCCCATCCATCCGGTGGCCATTCTTCCGGGCGGCTGGTCCAAGCAGGTCACAGAAGAGGAGAGGAAAGAGATCCTCGAGCTGTCCAAGGACATGATTGAGCTGGGCCAGCTCACCCTGAAGGTCTTCGAGGACGTGGTGCTCAAGAACAAGGACTACATGGACCTGGTTACCGGCGACGTGTACAAGGTTGTCTGCAACTACATGGGGACCGTGGACGACAAGAACCGGGTCCAGTACTACGACGGCACCCAGCGGGTCGTGGACACCAAGGGCAACGAGATCGGCCGCTTCACGGGCAAGGGGTACCTGGACTACATCGCCGAGCGCGTCCTGCCCTGGAGCTACCTCAAGATGCCGTACATCAAGCCGATCGGTTGGAAGGGCATGGTGGACGGCGACGGCACGAGCCTGTACTGCGTCGGACCGCTGGCCAGGCTTAACGCCGCCGACGGCATGGACACGCCGCTGGCCCAGGAGGCGTACGAGAAGATGTACGCCACCTTTGGCACCAAGCCGGTGCACAATATCCTGGCCTACCACTGGGCGCGGGCCATCGAGCTCCTGAACGCGGCCGAGAAGGTGCAGCAACTGGCTTCCGACGAGAGCATCACCAGCCCGGATGTCCGCGCCGACCTCGGCACGCCCAGCGAGGGCGTGGGCATCATCGAGGCCTGCCGCGGTACGCTTATACACCACTACAAGACCGACGACCAGGGTATCGTGCAGGAGGCCAACCTGATCGTGGCCACGACCCACAACAACGGGCCCATCAACGTGGCCGTCAAGCGGGCCGCCCAGCACTTCATCAAGAACGGTCAGGTGGACGAAGGCATCCTCAACCTGGTAGAAATCGCCTACCGGCCGTATGACATCTGCCTGGCGTGTGCCACCCACGCGCTGCCGGGGCGGCTGCCGGTCCAGGTGGATATTTACGACAGCAAGGGAGAACTGTACAAGACACTGAGAAATTTCTAAAGCAAGGATCGCAGGTATGCGCACCATTGTTGTGGGTATCGGCAACCCCGTCTTGAGGGACGACTCCGTCGGCATCAGGGTCGCCCAGCATTTCGAGGGACTGGTGGACACGGAAATCCTGATGACCACCGATTTCAAAGTCCTCGACAAGCTTCTGGGGTACGAGCGGGCGATCATCATCGACGGGGTACGGCTGGGGCAGGAACCCGGTACGGTGCTGGAATTCGACGTTGACGACGTCTTTTTCACCTACACCTTCTCGGGGACCCATAACCTCAGCCTGCCGACGACCTTGAAGATCGGGTATGAGCTGTTCGGTGACGAAATGCCGCGGGAAATCAGGATTATTGCCGTCGAGGTGGAGGACGTCACCACCTTTGGCACGGAATGCACCCCCGCGGTGGAGGCGGCGATTCCCGAGGCCGTGGAACGGGTGAAGCGCTA